>NZ_JBEZGN010000030.1:0-133470 GCF_040650055.1 Spirillospora sp. NPDC048819
CAGGCCAACAACCCCGGATCACTCCTGCACTGGACCCGCAAAATGATCGAGATCCGGCAACGCCACCCCGTCTTCGGCGTCGGCTCCTACGTCGAACTGTCCGCCTCCAACCCATCCGTCCTCGCCTTCACCCGCGAGATCACGGAGGAGGAGAGCCCGTGGGGCGAAATGGACACGATCCTGTGCGTCAGCAACCTGTCGCGCTTCCCGCAGCCGGTCGAGCTCGACATGAGGCGCTTCGAGGGGTACTCCCCCGTCGAGTGCATGGGCGGCGTCCAGTTCCCCGCCATCGGCGAGCTGCCGTACCTGATGACGCTTCCCGCGCACGGGTTCTTCTGGTTCCAGCTGATTCCCCCGGACGACGGCGACACCGTCCCGGCCGCGATCCCGGGCACGGCCACCGGCGCGGCCGGGGATCCGGTCCCGGGCGCGGGCACGGGAAGGACCGTCTGACCGTGCTGCCACCTGAACCGGCCCTCACGCGCGACCTCGCGGAGTGGCTGCCACGCCAGCGGTGGTTCGGCGGCAAGGACGGTCCCATCGACGAGGTGTCCATCGGCACCGCCACCGAACTGCGCACCGGCGACCCCGCCCTGCACCACCTCGTCCTCGACGTCGCGCAGAACGGCGTCACCGACCACTACCAACTGCTCCTCGGCGTCCGCCGCCACCTGCCCGACCGGCTCCTGCACGTCGAGATCGGCGGGACGTCAGGCGGCCCGGACGGCCGTGAGGCGCACCTGTACGACGCCGCCCACGACCCGGACCTGACCCGGATCCTGCTGGACGGCCTGGCCGCCGAGGCGTCCGTCGGCCCGCTGCGCTTCCGGCACACCGCCGGCGCCGGCATCCGGACGGACCTGACGAGCCTGCCCATCACCGCCGAGCAGAGCAACACCTCGCTGCTGTTCGGCGACGCCTACATCTGCAAGCTGTTCCGGCGGCTCAGCACCGGCGTCAACCTCGACCTGGAGGTCAACCTCGCGCTGACCCGGGGCGGCTGCACGCACGTCCCCGCCGTCCTCGGGTGGATCGAGCTGGAGCCGGGACGGGGCGCACGGGCGGGCGGGAACGGGGAACCTGTCACGCTCGCCCTGCTGTCGGACTACCTGCACACCGGCGCGGACGGCTGGAGCCTGGCGATCGCGAGCGTCCGGGACTGGTTCGCGCACACGCCGCCGGCGGGCGACGACGAATGGGCGGAGCTGGACGCGAGCGCCGCCGGCGGCGACTTCGCGGCCGAGGCGGAACGGCTGGGGGCCGCGACCGCCGAGGTGCACCGGGCGCTCGCGGAGGCGTTCGGCGTGACGACGCTCCCGGCCGCGAAGGTGCACGCGATGGCGGCGCGGATGAACGCCGAGCTGACCGGCACCTGCCGCACCGTGCCCGGCCTGGCCCCGCACGCGAAGGCGCTCACGGGGGCGTTCCTCGACCTGGCCGCGCAGGCGGAGCCGCTGCCCGTCCAGCGCGTCCACGGCGACTACCACCTCGGCCAGGTCCTGCGCACCGAGAGCGGCTGGACGCTCCTGGACTTCGAGGGCGAGCCCGCGCGGACGCAGCACGAGCGCCGGGCCCTCGCGCACCCGCTGCGCGACGTCGCCGGGATGCTGCGCTCCTTCGAGTACGCGGCCCGTTTCCTCATCGCCAAGTCCGGCACCGTGCCGCCCGAGGCGGGGGGCCGCCTGGAGACGCGTGCGCACGCCTGGGCGGCGCGCAACAGGGCCGCGTTCTGCCGCGGCTACGCGGCCGGCGGCGGCGCCGACCCGGCGGCGCATTCGGTGCTCATCCGCGCCTTCGAATTCGAGAAGGCGATCTACGAGGTGCGGTACGAGGCACAGAACCGGCCGGCCTGGCTTCCGGTTCCGCTCACCTCGCTGGCCCATCTGGCCACATGATCAAAGACACCAAAGAGCGCCACTAATTCCGCGTCATGATCATGTAAAATCGGCGGGCTCTCCCAATTCCGGCACGATCAACGGGGTACCCGGACTCTCGGCGGGGTGCTGATCACCCGGCCTCGCGGAAATCTCGCGGCACATCCGGCAATGGAACGGGGAGCAGAGGAATGTCCGTCGCACGCCATCCACTCACACGCCGCACAATCACACGCGGCACACTCACACGGGGAATACGGGGAGACGACGCCGGGAGCGGGGCAATCGGCGGCCACACCGGCCGCGACCGGGCGGGCGCCCGAAAACAGGGAATGCTCCGGGCCGCCGTCACCGTGACGGCGACCGGGCTCGCGCTGGCGGTCCCGCTGAGTTCCCAGGCCTGGGCGAACCTCAATCCCGCCGTGCTGAAGAGCATGCATCTGGACTCCGCCACGCTGAAGAAGGTCAAGGCGTACGACAAGTACCGGACGCGTGAGGCGGACCAGCGCGACAGCGCGAAGAAGGCCATCAAGTTCGCCCGCAAGCAGATCGGCAAGCCCTACCGGTGGGGCGCGGAGGGACCGGGCGGCTACGACTGCTCCGGGCTCGCGATGGCCGCGTGGCGCAAGGCGGGCGTCAAGCTTCCCCGCGTCACCCACGCGCAGTACCGGAAGGTCGATCGGAAGGTGAAGCTGAAGGACCTCAAGCCCGGGGACCTCATCTTCTTCCGGGGCCGCCGACATGTCGGAATATATGTGGGTGACGGTAAGTATCTCCATGCGCCGCGCACCGGGGAGAAGGTGCGGATCGACAAGCTCACCAAACGGCGCAGGAAACAGTTCGCCGGAGCGGTCCGGCCCGGCGCGCCGGAGTACAAGAAGTGGTCGCCGTCGGTGAAGGAGCTCGTCGAGAAGATCGACCGGATGAGCACACAGAAGAGAGCGGACCAGAAACCGCCTGATAAGCAGCGGACCCCCCAGATTCCGCCACCTACCGACACACTTCCCAAGAACGACGCCAAGCAGGATGCACCCGCCAACCCCCCGATGAACGCCCCCGGACACACCCCGGCGGAAGAGGCGGTGCCACCCGGCCCCGCCCCGAAGCCGGACGATTCCGCGGTCCAGGGACCGCGAAGCGACGCACCGTCGGACAAGACGAAGCCCGAACCGCGGCCGAGGTACGTGACCGGACAGCCCGCGGCATCGCAGCAGCAGGGGCCGTTCCGGAACCGCTCGGAGTTCCGCCCATGGGCCAAGTACGTGGGCTCCGGCCCGTTCAGCGACCTGACCGCACCCGGTCACACCGCGGACTGACGCGGTCAGACCGCGAACAGACCCGGGCCGACGCGGACCGCCGATGAGACCGTCCGCCGGCGGGACCGCTGAACGAGGGCGTTGAGCCCGGCGGGCACGTCCGGGAGCGGCTGGGGCCGTTCCCGGACGTGCCTGTTTCACGGCGTCGGCACGGCGGCGCCCCGCGCGCGATGATCCCGGGGCCGGCGATGATGCCGGAGTTACGCGTCCGGGCGGAGATGGCCGTCCACGAGCCCGTCGAAGCTCAGCCGGACCAGCGTCTCCCCCAGGGACGACATTTCGCGCAACGTCTCCGTCAGGCAGGCCAGTTCCTGGAACGCGCGGCCATAGGCGCGCTGGCGTTCGAGCGACAGCCGGGGGATGCGGGTGCGGCGCAGGTCCATGCGGCTCGATCCGGCGCCGGCGCGGGTGTGCGCGAAGGTCAGGAAACCGGCGAGGAACCGCGCGTCGAGGCGTCCGGCGTCCGGGCGGTAGAGGGTGAGGTAGGGGCCGAGCGCGGCGCCGGGCTCGGTGATCACCCGGGCGGAGCCGGCGGCGGTGGAGACGACGTCGCCGGGTTCGAGCATGATGAGGCCCGGACCGGCGGCCGACGCCCCGGACGGGCCCGTCCCGGCGCTCACGTCGTCCACGGTGAGGACGGGCACGTCGCCGCCGGACGGCAGCCGCGCGGGCGCGTGGCTGATTGCGACGACCCCGGCCTTGGCCAGTTCCGACAGCGTCGTGAACGGCAGCGGACGCCGATCCGGCAGCAGTTGCAGCGCGGGCGGGGCGGGCGCGGCGGCGGCCAGCCGGTCCAGCGCGTCGGTGAAGCGGCGGCCGAACGCTTCGCCGCTCTGCCGTGGACGGTGCCGGGACGGGCTGACGTCGACCTCGTCGTCGAGCAGGTCGATGACCGGCACGGAGAACTCGCCGTCCGGATGCCGTTCCCATTCGTGCTCGGCCCGCGCGAGGTCGCCCTCGGCGTCCAGCAGCAGGACGGCGGCGGGCGGCCGCTCGCCGGGCTTCGGGCGGTGCAGGAGCCACAGGTCGGGGCCGCCGGGCGCCAGCGTCACCACGGCGCGCAGCGCGCCCGACCGCAGCAGGTTGCCGCGGACGCGGCGGCCGGGGCGGCGGCTCGCCGCCGCCGACGGCATCAGCACGGCGGCGCATCCGCCCGGCCGCACGTGGGCGAGGCAGTGCTGGGCCCAGGCCAGCTCGGACTCGCCGCGCGGCGGCAGCCCGTGCTCCCAGCGCGGATCGCCGGCGAGGTCCTCGTGGCCCCAGGCGCGATCGCCGAACGGCGGGTTGCAGACGACGGCGTCGGCGACCTCGCCGGGAAAGCCGTCGCGCCGCAGGGAGTCGCCGGGGACGATCTCGGCGGGCGTCCCGGCCAGCAGCAGCCGGACCGCGGTGATCCGGGCGGCGGAGGCGTTGCTGTCCTGGCCGAGCGCGACCCGCGCACCGGGGACCGCCAGTAGCAGCGTGCCGAGCCCGCACGCCGGGTCGAGGACGACGTCGCCGTCCCGGCAGGCGAGGCGCGTCATCAGGCGCGCCACATCCCCGCGCGTGACGACGAGCCGCCGCGAGTGGGCCTGGACGTAGCGCTGGACCAGCAGGTCGAACGCGGCGGCGTGGCCGTGCTCGGCGGCGAGGTCGGCGAGCAGGCGAGGCAGGTCGGGGTCGTCGGGTTCGATGGCGGGCGGCGGCGTCCCGGGCGTCAGCGGTGTCCCGGGCGTCCCGGGGGCGTCGCCGCGGAGTTCGAGGAGGCGCAGGCCGGCCCAGCCGACGAGGTCGGCGAGCTGGAAGTCGTCGCCGGACGCGCGGAGCCGCTGCCAGAGCCGGTCGGCCGACGACACCTCGAACGGCTTGCCGTTGCGGCTCAGCCAGCCCTCGACGTCGGCGAGCGAGAACAGCGGGCTGGTCGCCGTGCCGCCGACCGGGCGCGGGAAGTCGTCGTGGCGGCGCCGCCAGTTGCTGACCGTCGCGCGCCCCACGCCCGCCAGCCGGGCGATGTCGCCGGCGGTCACACCCGGATCGGCGCTCATGCCGTCACCATACTTGATCTTTGCAACATCGATCGGCTCGAAGAATGACTGTGAACTGAGTCAATTTACCAGTTGATGACCGGGTCGGCCGTGCACCGCAGCCCGGGCCGCGGACGACGCGGTCAGGGTCATGGACGGGGTCGCGGTCGCGGTCAGGGTCACGGGCGCGGTCACGGGCGGCGGAGCCGGCGGCCCAGCCGGGCGAGCAGTCCGGGGTCCTCGGCCGCGCCGAGCGTCAGCGGCTCCTGCCGAGGGGCGATCGAGGGTGCGATGACGTCCGCGACGACGCAGGTGATGTTGTCCTGCCCGCCGGCCTCGTTGGCGAGTTCGATGAGGCGCGCGACGGCGTCGGCCGGGCTCGCCGCTCGCGCCATCGTCTCGCGTATCTCCTCCGGCGCGACGAACCCGGAGAGCCCGTCGGAGCACAGCAGGTAGCGGTCGCCGGGCCTGGCGTTCTGCTGGAACACGTCGGGCTCGGCGCTGCTCCCGGTCTGCAGCGCCTTGATCAGCGCCGATCCCCGCGGATGACGCGCGGCCTCCTCCTTGGTGAGCTGCCCGCCGTCCACGAGCGACTGGACCATCGTGTGGTCGCGGGTCAACTGGATCAGGTCCCCGGCGCGCAGGACGTAGGCGCGGGAGTCGCCTATGTGCGCCACCGCGAAGCGGACGCCGTCCCAGGCCATCGCGGTCAGGGTCGTGCCCATCCCGGCCAGTTCGGGGTCCTCCCGAACCAGGTCGTCCAGCCGGTCGGCGATCTCGGCGACACCGGCGGCGAGTCCGGCCGCCGGGTCGTCGGTGAGCGGCAGGCCGACGATGACCTCGATCGCGGTCCGGCTCGCGACGTCGCCGTGCGGATGGCCGCCCATCCCGTCGGCGACCGCGAGCAGCCGCGGACCGGCGAACGCCGAGTCCTCGTTCACCTTCCGCCGCTGGCCGACATCCGTCCCGGCGGCGAATCGAAGTGCATGGTGAGCCATGCATCCTATTGAACCACGTTAAAACTCAATTCACAAGCATCCGAATCAGGGATTCGGCTCGCGTCGGCGCCTTGCCGCACCTCCGACGGATCGTGCTAGGTTCAGTAATGAAAACCGTTTTCATTCCCCCGGGAGTTCTTCCATGACCTCTGTTCAGCGTGCCCGTGGTCAGCGTGCCCATGGTCAGCGTGCCCGTGGTGGGCGTGCCCGCCTGCTCGGTGCGGGCGGCGTGCTCGCCGCCTCGGCACTGGCGGCCGCCGCCTGCGGCTCGTCCTCCGACGCCGGTGCGGTGACCTCGGGCGGCGACACCGTCTCCGTCGTGGCCTCGACGAACGTCTACGGCGACATCGCGCGGCAGATCGGCGGCGACAAGGTGGAGGTGACGTCGTTCATCAGCGACCCCGCGCAGGACCCGCACTCCTTCGAGGCCGGGACGCGCACCCGCCTCGCCGTGTCCAAGGCCGCGGTGGTGATCGAGAACGGGGGCGGCTATGACGACTTCGTGGGCACGCTGCTGAAGGGCTCCGGGTCCAAGGCCGAGGTGCTCAACGCCGTCCGGATCTCCGGCAAGACCGCGCCGGAGGGCGAGGAACTCAACGAGCACGTCTGGTACGACCTGCCGTCCGCCGCGCTGCTGGCAGACCGGCTCTCCGCCGCTCTCGCCAAGGCCGACCCCGGCGACGCGGGAACGTACTCGGCGAACGCCGCCGCGTTCAAGACCAGGCTGAAGGCCCTCGAAGGGAAGGTGGCGGCGCTCAAGACCGCGCACTCCGGCGACGGCGTCGCGATCACCGAGCCCGTCCCCGTCTACCTCCTGGAGGCCGCCGGGCTGCGGAACCGGACGCCCGGCGCGTTCAGCGAGGCGATCGAGGAGGGCGGCGACGTGCCGCCGAGGGCGCTCCAGGAGACGCTCGCGCTGCTGAAGGAGAAGAAGGTCGAGGCGCTGGTCTTCAACGCGCAGACCAGCGGACCGCAGACCGAGCGGCTCAAGAAGGCCGCGGAGGACGCCGGCGTGCCCGTCGTGCCGGTCACCGAGACCCTCCCGGAGGGCCAGGACTACATCACCTGGATGGACGGCACCATCGCCGCCCTCCAGAAGGCGCTGTCGTGATCTCATTGCGCGACGCCGCCCTGGCGTACGGGGACCGGACGCTGTGGCGCGGACTCGATCTCGACGTCGCGGCCGGCGAGTTCCTGGTCGTGCTCGGTCCGAACGGGTCCGGGAAGACCAGCCTGCTGAAGGTGCTGCTCGGGCTGCGGCGTCTCACCGCCGGGACGGTCACGGTGAACGGACGGCCGCCACGGCGCGGGAGCGACCTCATCGGGTACGTCCCGCAGACCAAGTCCGTCGCACCGCACACCCCGCTGCGCGCCCGTGACCTGGTGCGGCTCGGGATCGACGGGCACCGGTGGGGACCGCGGCGGCCGCGCCCGGAGACGCGCCGCCGCGTCGAGACCGTCCTGCGCGACGTCGGCGCCGCGCCGTTCGCCGACGTCCCGCTCGACCTGCTGTCGGGCGGCGAGCTGCAGCGCGTGCGGGTCGCGCAGGCCCTCGCGGCAGACCCCAGCATCCTGCTGTGCGACGAGCCGCTGCTGTCGCTGGACGTCGAGCACCAGCGGATCGTCGCCGACCTCGCCGGACGGCGGTGCCGCGAGCACGGCACCGCCGTCGTGTTCGTCACGCACGAGGCCGAGCCGGTCCTCCCGCTGGCGGACCGCGTGCTCGACTTCGGCGGCGTGCGGGGCGGTGCGGAGGTCGGGGCCGCATGAGCTGGCACGAGGTCTGGGGTGAGATCTTCAACTTCGAGGACTACGGCGCGCTGCTCGGCCTGGTCCGCAACTCGCTGATCGCCGGGGCGGTGCTCGGCCTGGTGGGCGGGCTCGCCGGGACGTTCGTCGTCATGCGCGACCTCGCGTTCGCCGTGCACGGCATCGCCGAGCTGTCGTTCGCGGGCGCCGCCGCGGCGCTGCTGATCGGGGCGAGCGTCGCGGGCGGATCGATCGCGGGCGCCCTGGCGGCCGCCGCGCTCATCGGCGTGCTCGGGTCCCGGGCGCGCGACCGCGGGTCGGTCATCGGGGTGCTGATGCCGTTCGGGCTCGGGCTCGGCGTGCTGTTCCTGTCGCTCTACAAGGGCCGGTCGGCCAACAAGTTCGGCCTGCTCACCGGGCAGATCGTCGCGATCGACACGCCGCGGCTGTCGTGGCTGCTGGTGACGTCGGCGATCGTGCTGGCGTGCCTCGCGGTCATGTGGCGTCCGCTGTCGTTCGCGAGCCTCGACCCGGACGCGGCGGCGGCGCGGGGCGTGCCGGTGCGGGCGCTGTCACCGGTCTTCATGCTGGTGCTCGGCCTCGCGGTCGCCGTGTCGGTGCAGATCGTCGGGGCGCTGCTGGTGCTCGCGCTGCTGTGCACGCCGGCCGCGGCGGCCGTGCGGGTCACCGCGTCGCCGGTCCTCGTCCCGGTGCTGAGCACCGTCTTCGCGACCGTGTCGGTGGTGGGCGGCATCCTGCTGTCGCTCGGGTCGAGCATCCCGATCAGCCCGTACGTCACGACGATCTCGTTCGCGCTGTACGGGGTGTGCCGCGCGGCCGGGGCCGTCCGGTCGCGGCGCGGCTGGACGGCCCGGCGCGGCGCGTCACGACCGGGCACCGTCGCCGCTTGAACACCGCGCTCTTCTCACACCGCGCTCTCCCAACACCGTCACAACATGATCTCTTGGTGCCCGCCCGGAGTTCCCGGCCGGGCGGGCCCGGCGTGCCGGTCGGCGTTCCGGACATGCCGGACCCGTGTTCGTCAGGACGTTGCGATTCGCTTACCCGCGCGTGGGCATCGCCGCGGGACGCGAGGGCATCAACAGGGCTCTCGGGATTTTCGGGGCGATTGGGGGACGCGATGTGGGATTTCGCGGGCCGTGACACCGCTATCGACATGGGCAGCGCGACCGTGCGGATGCATCTCAAGGACCGCGGGGTCGTCTGCCGGGAACCGTCGCTGCTCGCCCGCTGCCGGCGCACCGGACGCATCCTCGCGCTCGGCGGCCCGGCGCAGGAGATGGCGGGACGCAACCCGGACGTGACGCTCGTCCGGCCGGTCCGCGGCGGTGCGCCGACCGAGACCGACGCGGCCGAGTACATGATGCGGGCGCTGGTCCGCCGCCACCACAAGCGCCACTACACGGCCCGCCCCCGGCTGGTCGTGACGGTGCCGAGCGGGCTGAGCTCCGTCCACTACCGGGCGCTGCGGTTCTCCGCCTACCAGGCCGGCGCGCGGCGCCTCACGCTCGTGCCGACGCCGATCGCCGCCGCCATCGGGATGGGCATGACCTCGACCCTGCGGTCGGAGATCACCGTCGTCGCCGACATCGGCGCGGACGTCACCGACGTCGGCGTCATCGCGTTCGGCGGCCTCGTCACGTCCCACACCGCGCCCATCGGCGGGTCGGCCCTGGACCGCGCGATCGTCGACCTCGTCCGGCGCGAGCACCAGGTGTCGCTGTCGCGGTCCGCCGCGGAGGCCGCGAAGCTGGAGGTCGGGGCGGTGCCGCCGCTCGGGCGGCGGCCGGTGCGGCAGACCGTGGTGCACGGACGCGACATCCTGACGGGCATGCCCCGGGAACTCGTCCTCACCACCGTGGACGTCGGCCGGGCGATCGCCGGCCCGGTCGCCGAGATCGTCGACGCCATCGGCGCCGGCGTCACCGGCTGCTCCCCCGAGATCTCCGGCGAGCTGCTCAGCGTCGGCGTCACCCTCACCGGGGGGTCCGCCCAGCTGCCCGGCCTGGAGCGGCTGATCCGCGACCGGACGGGGCTGGCCGCGCGGATCGGGGACGCGACCGGCGACGCGGCCGTCCTCGGCGCCGGCGAGGTGCTGCGCGCGGCCCGCTCGGCGGAGCCGCCCGCCCGCGACAGCTCACCGAACCCGCATCTGATGACAACCCTGCCCGAGTTCGAGTACTGACCGTTCAACACCGGCCCGTTCGAATCCCGGCCCGTCGGTCGTTTCCACGGCGCGGGACGCGGCGGCACGTCACGATGGACGCATGTCCTTCGAAGGGATGCCGGGGCACGACCTGATCAACGTCGTCAGGGACCTGGAACCCGTGGCGGCCGTCCGCGACCAGGAGGCCGCCGAGCGGCGGCGGGCCTACCCCGAGATCGTCGGCGTCGGCCCGCCGGAGTTCGGCTGCGCCGAGCAGGCCGGCGGCGCGTGGCGGATCCTGTCGCTCGGCGCTCTGGAACCCTACGAGGCCCGCATCGACCTGTCGGTGCACCTCCGCGACATCGCCGGCGACCATGAGCCGGCGGTCCGCGAGGACATGCTGCGCCTCGCGGACGCGCTCGAACAGGGAGCCCTCGAACAGGGCGGGCTCGAACGGGCGGCACGTGAACGGGCGGACCGCAACGAGTGCGCCGCCGGGCCGCTGCGGTTCCGGATCGTCCGCGTGCTGGGCTTCGCCCGCTTCGGCGACGACGGGCCCGAGCCCGCCCGCGTCACCGACGGCGAGGACGGGCCGCTGCGCGAGTTCGCCATCGACCCCGCGGCCCCCGTCGGCCCGGCCGACGCGGCGCTCAGGCTGGAGCTGCTCGGCCTGGTGCCGGCCGAGGGCACCGTCCCGGACGAGTTGCGCCGCGAGGCCCTCAGCGCGGTCAAGGCGCATCCCGGCGTCGTGCTGCTGCCCCCGGAGTTCACCGTCCTGGAGGACCGCGACGGGCAGTGGCGGCCGGTCACCGGCGGGATCGGCCCGCAGGACGCCCGCGACTCCCTCGCGCACTACTTCCGCGTGCTGCTGCCGAAGGCCGGGCCGGAGGACTGCGGGCCACCGCCGAGCCCCGGTGAGCTCGCCGAGTACGCGGAGGCCGCCGACCGCATCGACGCGGACGGCGGCGTCGAGTTCGTGGCGTGCGGGCGGCGCTTCCGGATCGTCCACGTCATCCGGATGATCCGGGTCGGGCCGGACGGTCCCGAACCGGCGCGTCCCTCCGACGACGACCCCTGACCGCGCGGCGCCCGCGGGCCCGGCGCGACGGCAACCCGGCGCAGCCGCGAATAGAACTCGGCGCAGCCGCAGATGGAACTCGGCGCAGCCGCAGATGGAACTCGGCGCAGCCGCAATAGGATGCCGTCACATGAGCGACGCACCCGACCGCGATGGTCCCGGAACACCGCGCCTGGAAGAGGTCTCGGACGGGGTGTTCGCCTACGTCCAGCCGGACGGCACCTGGTGGATCAACAACACCGGCTTCCTCGTCGGCGAGCGCGGCGTGACCAGCGTGGACTCCTGTTCGACCGAGCGCAGGACCCGTGCCTACCTGGAGTCGATCCGGTCGGTCACCGACCGGCCCGTCCGGACGCTGGTCAACACCCACCACCACGGCGACCACACGTTCGGGAACTACCTGTTCTCCGGCGCGACGGTCGTCGGCCATGAGCAGACGCGCGAGAACGCGCTCTCCTGGGGCAAGCCCTTCGACGAGCCGATCTGGACGAAGGTGGACTGGGGCGACGTCGAGCTGGAGCCGCCGTTCCTCACCTACACCGAAGGCGTGACCCTGTGGGTGGACGAGCTGCGGTGCGAGGTGCGGCACGTCGGGACGCCCGCGCACACCACCAACGACTCGATCGTGTGGATCCCGGAGCGGCGGGTGCTGTTCTGCGGCGACCTGCTGTTCAACGGCGGCACGCCGTTCCTGCTGCAGGGGTCGGTCTCCGGCGCCGTCAAGGTGCTGGAGGAGGTCATCGCGCCGCTGGGCGCGGAGACGATCGTGCCGGGGCACGGCCCGGTGGGCGGTCCGGAGCTGATCGACCGCGTGGTCGGCTATGCCCGGTTCGTACAGGCGACGGCCGCTGCGGCGAAACCGGCCGGGCTGACGCCGCTGGAGGCGGCCCGCGAGGCCGACCTCGGCCCGTTCGCCGAGCTGACCGACGCCGAGCGGCTCGTCGGCAACCTGCACCGCGCCTACGCGGAGCTGGACGGGCTCGAACCCGGCGGGCAGATCGACGTGGTCGCCGCCATCGGCGACATGGTCGCCTTCAACGGCGGCCGCCCCCTGACCTGCCGGGCCTGACCGCCCGCCCCGCGACGCGCGCCGGCGCGTGCGCCTCAACCGGCGGCGTGCATGTCCTTTTCGACGGCTTCGGCGGCCTTGCGGGCGGCGATCAGGACCGGGTCCCAGGCGGGTGAGAACGGCGGCGCGTAGCCGAGGTCGAGGCCGGTCATCTCCTCGGCCGTCATCCGGTTCCACAGCGCGATGGCCAGGCCGTCGACGCGTTTGCCGGCGTTCTCCTCGCCGACGATCTGCGCGCCGAGGACCCGGCCGGAGCGGCGCTCCACGATCATCTTCGTCTTCATCCAGGTGGCGCCCGGGTGGTAGCCGGCCCGGGTGGTGGAGTCCACGACCACGCTGAGCGTCTCGAACCCCGCGGCGGCCGCCTCGCGTTCGTTCAGGCCCGTCCGCGCGACCTCCACCTGGCAGATCTTGGAGATGGCGGTGCCGACGACGCCGGGGAACGTGGCGTAGCCGCCGCCGAGGTTGATGCCCGCGACGCGTCCCTGCTTGTTGGCGTGCGTGCCGAGCGAGATCGCGACCGGCCCGCCGGAGACCAGGTGGCGGGTCTCGACGCAGTCCCCGGCCGCCCAGACCCGTTCGGTGCGGGTGCGCATCCGGCGGTCGGTGACGATGCCGCCGGTCGGGCCGGTCTCGATCCCGGCGGCGCGGGCGAGGCCGGAGCCCGGCCGCACGCCGAGCCCGAGGACGACCAGGTCGGCGGGCAGGGTGCGGTTCGCGGTGCGGACGGCCGTGACGTGCCCGTCCGGGGAGGTGTCGAAGCCCTCGACCGGCTCCCCGAGATGCAGCTTCACGCCGATGCCGCGCATCGCGTCCGCGATGACCGCGCCCATGTCCTCGTCGAGGGTCCGCATCGGCTGGTCGGCGAGGTCCACGAGGGTCACCTCCAGGCCCCGCATCACCATCGCCTCGGCCATCTCCAGGCCGATGTAGCCGCCGCCCACCACGACAGCGCGGCGCGCCCCCTCCTGTTCGACGGCGCGCCGGATGGCGATCCCGTCACCGAGGATCTGGACGCCGTGCACGCCCTCCGCGTCCGCGCCGGGCAGGTCCGGCCGCACCGGGACGGCTCCGGTCGCGACCATGAGGTCGTCGTAGGACTCCCAGCGCTCGCCGCCGCCCTCCGCGTCGCGGACGCGGACGCGGCCGCCGTCCACGTCGATCTCGACGGCCTCGGTGCGCAGCCGCACGTCGATGTCGCGGTCGCGGAACTGGCCGGGCGTGCGGGCGATGAGCTTGTCGAGCTCCTCGACCACGCCGCCCACGAAGTACGGAATGCCGCACGCCGAATACGACACGTGGTCCCCGCGCTCTACGACGAGGATGTCCAGGTCGTCCGCCGCGCGCCGCCTGCGGGCCTGGGACGCTGCGCTCATCCCCGCCGCGTCGCCCCCGATCACGAGCAGCCGTTCACGTGCGGCCATGCCGGTCTCCTTGTGCAAAGTCGTGGTGCCTGTGTCGTGTGTTCAGATTCCGTACACGCGGCGGGCGTTGCCCGACGCGATCAGCCCGGCGACGCGCCCGGCGTCGCGGGCCGTCCAGGCGCCGTCGTCCACTCCCCCGGCGAGGAGGCCCGCCAGGCCGCGCCGGAACAGCAGCGCCCCCAGGTGGTAAAGCTCGGCGAGCCCGAACGCATCCGACGAGTAAAGCACCTTCCCGAACGGTGCCAGCTCAAGCAGCTCGGCGATCAGCGCGGGTGCCCGGTGCCCGAGGTTGTGGGTGGCCAGGCCCGCGTCGGCGTACACGTTCGGGAGCACCTGCGCGAGGTAGCCCGCGTGCCGGTGGAACGGGTAGTTGTGCAGCAGCATCGCGGGGACGGGGTCCATGGCGCGCAGCAGCTCGATGAGCAGCAGCGGGTCGCCGCGGCGCAGGTCGGCGTCCACGTCCCCGTAACCGACGTGGAACTGCACCGGCAGCCCGGCGTCGACCGCGCACCAGACGAGGAACCGGTGCAGGACCTCGTCGCACACGCGGGGCCGCTCCCGCCCCATGAGCCGGCCGGCCGCGGCCGTCACCTGCGCGGCGGAGGGCCGCTCACCCGACAGCTCCAGCCCGTGGCGGTACGCGGCGATGGACTTGGCGCCGACGGCGCCCCGTGCGGTGATTCGGGAGCGCACCTCGTCCGCGAACCGCGCCGCGTCGACGCCGTCTCCCGCGACCTGCTCGGCGACGGTCTCCAGCCGGACGATCTCGTGGGCCCTCGCCCCGGCGAGACGTCCCAGGTCCGGTGGATCGAGCATCGCCCGCGGCGTGTACCCGGTGTCCACGCACAGGGCGTCCAGCCCGGCCGCCTCCAGGAACCGCCGGTTGACCTCGGCGGCGCCCAGTTCGGCGCGGCGGGCGAGGTAGGCGTCCGGCTCCGCGTGGGCCTCCAGGTCCAGGACGGGCGGGCACCAGCGCCGCAGCGCGAACCCGACCTGCGTGTCGAACATGCTCACGCCCGGCGGGCCCGGCGTCTCCGCCTCCGTGAGCATCTCCTCGAACTCCGCGCGGCCGAGATCGCGGCCGAGGACGCCGTGGCAGTGGTGGTCGACCAGCGGCAGCGACTCCAGGTACTCCAGCACCGCGCCCCGCCTCCTCCCTGAAACAGACCTCCGATCTTCCTACGATGCCCTTACGTACATCGCGCACATTCACCGGCACCGCATTCACCGCACAGCGTTCACCGAAACTCCGACCGGGAGCCAGCACCGTGGAACAGATCCCCGAACCCGTCACCGCCGGGACCGTGCTCAACGCGCGCACACGCGCGCGGCTCGGCGCCCGCGCCGCCGAGACGGCGCGATGGCTGACCGGGCAGGGCGTCGTCGCCGTCGCGCTGACGTGGGTGGACGTCAGCGGGATCACGCGCACCAAGACGGTCCCGGTGGAACGGCTGGAGCACGCCGCGGCGTGGGGCGTCGGGATGTCCCCGGTGTTCGACGTCTTCCTGCTGGACGACTCGATCGTGTCCGGGCGGCACGTCGGCGGCCCGGTCGGGGACCTGCGGCTCCACCCGGACCTGGACCGCCTCGTCCCGATGGCGGCGCTGCCGGGCTGGGCGCACGCGCCGGCGCACCGGTACGCGCAGGACGGAACCGTCCATCCGCTGGACACGCGCGCCCTGCTGCGCCGCGAAACGGACCGGCTCGCGGGGCACGGCTGGTCGGTGAAGGCGGCGTTCGAGATCGAGTGGGCGGTGTCAAAGGGTGACGGGGCGATGGGTGACGGGGAGGGCTTCTCCCCCGCCTGCCGCGGGCCCGCGTACGGGATGACGCGGGTCACCGAGCTGGCCGGCTACCTGCGGGACGTCCTGACGGCGCTGAAGGAGAGCGGCGTCACGGTCGTCCAGCTGCATCCGGAGTACGCGGCCGGGCAGTACGAGGTGTCGGTGGCCGTCGAGGACCCGCTCGGCGCGGCCGACACCGCCGTCCTGGTGAAGGAGACGATCAGGGCGGTGTCGATGGAGCACGGCATGGCCGCCTCGTTCTCCCCGAAGGTCGAGGCGGACTCGGTCGGCAACGGCGCCCACGTCCACCTCAGCCTGTGGCGGGCGAACGCGGACGGTCCGGTGAACGCGATGTCGGGCGGTGACGGCCCGTGCGGGATGACGGCGGGCGGGGAGGCGTTCGCCGCGGGGATCCTGCACCGGCTGCCCGCGCTGCTGGCGGTCGGGGCGCCGACGGTGGCCAGCTACCTGCGGCTGGTCCCGTCGCACTGGGCGGGCGCGTTCGCCTGCTGGGGGCTGGAGAACCGGGAGGCGGCGCTGCGGTTCGTCACCGGCGCCGACGGCGAGCAGGCGACCGCGGCGAACCTGGAGGTCAAATGCGTGGACGCCGCCGCCAACCCGTACCTGCTGCTGGCGGCGCTGCTGGCTGCCGGGCGGGACGGGCTCGACGCCGACCGCAGGCTGCCGGAGCCGGTCGGCGTCGACCCGGCCGGTCTAGCGGAGGACGAGCGCGCCGCCCGCTCCATCGGCCCGCTGCCGGCGTCGCTGGCCGAGTCGCTCGCGGCGTTCGAGGCCGACACCGTCCTGCGGGACGCGCTCGGCGAGGCCGTCACCGACACCGTGTCGGCCGTCCGGCGCGGCGAGATCGAACTGCTGGACGGCGCGACCCCGCAGCAGGTGGCCGCCGTCACCCGCTGGCGCCACTAGGGCCGGTCCGGTGCGGGGACGTCACCGCGCCGGGCGGCCACGACCGCGCCGGACTCGAACCGCTGCACGCGCACCTGCACCCCGCCGCAGGCGCAGCGGGTGTAGCTCACCACGCCCTCCGACGTCAGATGGCGCGAGAGCACCTCGTACACCTGCGACTCGGGCCAGCCACAGCGTGGACATTCCTCCACCGCGCATCCCCAGGGAAGTGTGAGCGTCAAGATGTAAGGGTTATAACTAAGATGATGTTTACAGCATGACATGTCAGCGGAGGCCATGGCAATGCGGATGATGCGGATGATGCGGACAGGGCACTGCGGATGACCGGGTACAAGAGCCACGGCGTGGCCGCCGCGGCGGCACTGGTGAACGCCGTCACCGGCGCGGACGGCGACGACTCCCCGGACGGGCTGCGCCGGATCCTGCGCGAGAACGAGTTCTTCTGGCGCGAGTTCGAGGACGCCGACGCCGCCGACTTCCGGCGCTGGGGCCGGATCCTGCGGCCGTTCTTCGAGGCCGCCCGCGTCGAGGACGCGATGGCGCTGCTGAACGGGCTCATGCTGGAGATCCCCATGCACCCGCATCTCGCCGACCACAAGCCGCACGGCCTGCACATGCACTACGCGCCGCCCTCGTCCCGGCTCCCGGACCGCTTCCGCGCGACCACGCTGATGAACCTCGCCGAGCTGATCGTCGACCACGGCCTCGGCCGGACGGGCGTCTGCGCGGCGGACGGCTGCGACCGCGTGTACGCCGACACGTCCCGGGCGGGGCGGCGCCGCTTCTGTTCCGAGGCGTGCGCGAACCGCACGAACGTCGCCGCCTTCCGCGCCCGCCGCCGCACCTGAGCCGGCGCGGACCCATCCGGATCCGGGTTTTGCCGCGATATTGCCCGAGCGCGGGAAGGACCCCGGGATGGCACCTGCGTTCTTCCGCCGCCGCGACCGTCCAGGCCGGGCCGGCCGGCGCGACCGGGCCGGCCGGTCGCCGCTGCACGTGGCGACGGAGGTGCAGTCCGCCGTCTTCCGCATCGCCCGGCTGACGATCACCGCCACCGTGTCCTTCGTGCTGGCCCTGGCGATCCTGCCGCCGGGCGGCCCGAAGCCGCTGCTGTCGCCGCTGACCGCGCTGCTGGTCGTCCAGTTCTCCGTCTACCAGACGATCAGGGCGAGCATCCTGCGGGTCGCGGCGGTCACCTCCGGGGTGCTGGTCGCGGTGCTGGCGTCGAGCACCATCGGTTTCTCCTGGTGGACGCTCGGGCTGACCATCCTCGCCGCGCTCGTCATCGGGCACGTGCTGCGGCTGCGCGAGCACGTGCTGGAGGCGCCGATCAGCGCGATGCTGATCTTCGCGCTGGGGGCGGCCAGCGAGGCCGGCGCCACCACCCGCGTCCTGGAGACGCTGATCGGCGCGGCCACCGGGCTGGCGGCGACGCTGCTGGCGCCGTCGGTGCGCGTCCGCCCCGCCGAGGAGGCCGTCCAGGACGTCACCGAGAAGCTGCGGCGGCTGATCGAGGAGATCGCCGACGGGCTGCGGGGCGAACCCGCCGAGGACGAGGCGGCCCGCTGGCAGGACGCGGCCGAGCAGCTCGCCCGCGAGATCGGCCGCACCGACCGGGAGCTCAGCGCGGCGGAGGAGAGCGTCGCGCTCAACCCGCGGACGCGGGCGCGGCGGCTCATCGACGCCGGGGTCGCGCTGCGCAACGCCATGGAGACGATCGAGCACTTCACCCTCTCGCTGCGCGGCCTGACCCGGTCGCTGGCCGACGACGAGCGGTTCGGCGAGCACGGGCGGCTGCTGACCGACCCGGCGGTCCGCCGCGAACTCGGCGACGCCCTGGCCGGGATCGCCGCGAGCGTCGCCGCCTACGGCCGGCTCGCCCGCTCCGACCTGGCCCGCGACGCCCGGCCGTTCCTGGCCGAGCACGATCTCGAAACGCGGGTCGACGTCGCCCGCGAGCGCCGCGCCCGGCTCGCCCGCAGGCTGCACGAGCGGGCCGCGTCCGGGGACCTGTGGCCGCTGTACGGCGAGGTGTCCATGGACGTCGACCGCCTCGTCGAGCACCTGCGGGTCGAGCACCGGGCCCGCGCCCGGGAGCACTGGCGGCGGCACCGCGGCCCGTCCCGGCATCTGCCCCCGCGGCCCGTCCGCGTCGTCCAGCAGGCCGGTCACCAGCTGCGCAGGGCCGCCGAGTCGGCCGTCGCCGCGGCCGAGCGGAGCGCCAGGGAGTCCGACGACCCCGACCAGCCGCCCTGACCGCGCGGCTCAGCGGAAGGTCGGCTCCAGGACGTCGATGCCGCGGTTGTTGTCGGCGACGTAGACGTACCTGCCGTGCCAGTACGGCTGCCAGGACGAGGCGTCGGCCGGACGGTAGTAGGCGACCTGCCTCGGGTTCGTGGGGTCGCGGACGTCCAGGAACCGGGTGCCCTGCGCGTAGAACGACTGCACGACCACGCCGTCGCGGACGTCGAAGTAGTGGGCCGAGCAGTCCGTGCTCTCAGGGTCGCTGCCCTCCTTGCCCGCGACGCCCCATGTGCCGATGGTGCGCAGGCGGAACGGGTCGTCCGGCGTGGACCGCCAGCCCTCACCGTCGTAGGAGCCCTTCAGCGACGCGATGACGAGCAGGCCGTCGTTGGCGCAGCCCTCGCTGAACGTCTCCTCGGTGACGTACAGCAGCTTGCCGTTGCCCCACCTGCGCGGGTCGGCGGCCTGGTTCCGCGTGCGGCCGACCGCGCGGTAGCTGTTGTGCATGAACGCGGAGTTGGTGGTGGCCTCGTCCAGGCCGCCGCCCGCGTAGGGGACGGGGTCGTAGGCGGTGGCCCTGCGCCACCTCTTCTCCACCGGGTCGTAGTGCCGGCCCCTGGTGTGGTAGCCGCGCACGCCGCCGCGTCCGGACGCCCACGCGATCCCGCTGGAGTCGACCTGGATGTCGTGGGTGTAGTCGGTCTTGCCGTCGTTGCGGCCCGTGTCGATCGGCTTCTCGAAGACCTTCGGCTCGGCGGGGTCGCGGACGTCGGTGACCCAGACGGGCCGTCCGCCCCAGTCCTCCGGCATCCAGTCCGCCTTGGCGGGACCGCCCGTCCACAGATACCTGCAGTCGTTCACGCAGGTGGTGGTGTGGCCGGCGGGGACCTTCACGTAGGTGATCTGCCGCAGGCTCTCCGGCTTGGAGGCGTCCACGACGTAGATGCCCGACTCGCCGGTCCGGGTGTCGCCGCCGAACGCGCGCGGGTCCCGGGACAGGTAGATGATCTTGCGTTCGGGGTCGAAGTCGGTGTCCTCGGTCTCCCACATGCCCGGCATGCTGAGCTGCCCGACGAGCTTGGGGACGCGGGGGTCGGCGGTGACGTCGAAGGCCTTCAGCCCGTACGTGCCGGTCGCGTACATGATCGTGCGCTTGTGCCGGCCGTGGCCGTAGTCCATGAACATCAGCGAGATCGTGCCCTCGACGCCGGACACCCCGCCGACGCGGCGCACGCCCTTGATCGCCTCGGACTTCGCGGCGGCCGCGTCCGCCCGGTGGTAGTGCCCGGCGTGGCGGGCGCCGGTGCCCTCGCCTTCGGCGGCGGTGATCTGCTTGTCGTTGCCCTGGGGATCTCCGGGCGGGCACGCCCAGGCGGTCCCGGCCATCAGCGCCAGGGACGCCGCGACCGCGCCGCCGCCCTGGAGCAGGCGCTTGGCGGTGTCGCCGGCGGGAGTACGAGTGGTGCCGACGGCGGAATGAGATGTGCGGGGGAGCATCACGCCTCCACGGGAGGGGATTTCGCAAGCGCCAGTGTGAACGGCGCCGCACGCTTGATCAACAGCCGGTCGGGTCACGAAATGGACTCAGGACCGTAAGGACTGGTCGGACCTGTCGCGCTGCCGTACGCTCCTCGGCGTCCGCCCCCTCCGGCTCCCAGGAGAGGCCGATGAAGAGCTCCACGCGCACCGCGGCCCTGGTCACCGGGGCCGTCGTGGTGCTGCTGGCCCCGGTCGCGGCCCTGAAGGCGTGGAGCGAACCGGCCGACCCGCGGATCTCGGTCGGCGCGCCCGCCCCCGCGACGCTGCTGCCCGGCGACGTCCGCGACACCGCCGGCCGGATGATCGCGAACGCGGTGTGGACGGGCCTGGTCTCCTACGACCCGCGCACCGGCGCTCCCGCGAACGCCGCCGCCGCGTCGATCACCAGCCCGGACCGGCGGGTCTGGACGATCAGGCTGCGTCCCGGCGCGACGTTCCAGGACGGCTCGCGCGTCACGTCCCGCTCCTTCGCCGGCGCCTGGACGGCCGTCGTGCGCGAAGGCTGGGCCGGGGCGCGGCTGCTCACCGAGGTCGCGCACGTCAAGGGCGCCCGGCGCGGCGCGGACGAGGTACCCGGCATCGAGGTCGAGGACGAGCTGACCTTCGAGGTGACGCTCGACCGTCCGCTGAACGGCTTTCCCGCCCTGCTCGGCGACCCCGCGTTCTTCCCGGTCCCCGAGAGCGTCCTGGAGTCGCGGGACTGGGCGTCCTACGGGCGGAAACCGGTGGGCAACGGCCCGTTCCGCGTCGCGTCCCGGAACGCGCGGGAGATCGTCCTCGAGCGCCGCTCCGGGGACGGCCGTCCGGTGGTCGTCAAGGCGATGCCGGACGCGCTCGCGCAGTACCGCGCCGCGGCGGCCGGTGAGCTGGACGTCGCCACGCGGGTGCCGCCCGCCCGCCACGAGTCGATGGAGGCCGAGTTCGGCGACCGCCACCTCACCGTCCCCGGGCGGGAGGTGACCCACCTGGCGTTCCCCGGCTGGGAGGAGCGCCTCGCCTCCCCCACCCTCCGGCACGCGCTGTCGATGGCGATCGACCGTTCCGCGGTGACGGAGGGGCCGCTCGGTCACCAGTACTCCCCCGCCGACGCGCTGGTCGCGCCCGGCATCCGGCCCGGCAGCCGCGAGGGCCAGTGCCGCCACTGCGTCCACGACACCAAGGCCGCCGTCGCCGCGCTCGCCGACGCGGGCGGGCTGACCGGGCCGCTGAACCTCTGGTACGAGGCGGACCGGGGCGACGACGCCTGGGTGAAGGCCGTCGCCGCACAGCTCCGCGGGGAGCTCAAGCTCGACGCGCGGCCCCATCCGGTCACCGGCCTCCGCAAGGCCCTGGACGACCGGGAGGTGGACGGGCCGTTCGTCGTCCACACGACCGCCGCCTACCCCGCCCCCGTCGCCGCCCTCGCCCCGCTGCTGGAGGCCGGGACCGGCTTCGACGGCGAGGACGCCCGCGGGCTCGTCGCGGAGGCGGAGGGCGCCGGGGACCCCGGCGAAGGCGTGATCCCGGCGCGGCTCGCGGAGAGCGACATGCTGCGCGCCATGCCGCTCATGCCGCTGTGGTCCCATCATGATCATTTGGTCTGGTCGGAGCGGGTGCGGGGCGTCACCGCGGACGCCTTCACCGGCCTCCGCCTCGACGCCTTGAACGTCGAGGACTGACCCGGCGCGGGGGCCCCAACTTTCGGTGGAACCTTCGAGATCTCTATGCTTCGGACATGCAACAGGACGAGGATTCCGGCCGGGTGACCCTGGCCCAGGTGGCCGATCAGGCCGGTGTCTCCGTTTCGACCGTCTCGAAAGTTTTGAACGGGCGCGAGGACGTGGCGCGCAAGACCCGCCTGCGGGTCGAGCGGCTGCTGGAGCACCACGGCTACCAGCGGGGCGTGCGGTCGGCCCCCGACGCCCCGCTCATCGAGATCGTCCTGCACGAGATCGAGAGCCTGTGGACGATGGAGCTGATCCGCGGGGTGGAGAGCGTCGCCAAGGCCAACGACGCGAGCGTGGTGCTGACCGAGAGCGGCACCCGGCACTCCCCCGGCCCCGAGTGGATCAGCGGGGTGCTGCGCCGCCGCCCCCTCGGCGTCGTGCTGCTGTTCTCCAGCCTCGCGCCGGAGTACAAGAAGCGGCTGCGGTCCCGCTCGATCCCGTTCGTCATCATCGACCCGGCCGGGGACCCCGAGCCGGACGTCCCCTCGGTCGGGTCGGCCAACTGGTCCGGCGGCCTGGCGGCTACCCGGCATCTCATCGACCAGGGCCACCGACGCATCGCGATCATCACCGGGCCCGAGGACATGCTGTGCTCCATCGCGCGGCTGGACGGGTTCCGCTCGGCGATGAGCATGGCGGGACTGGACGTCGATCCGTCCCTGGTCGCCTACGGCGACTTCCACGTGCAGGGCGGGTTCGAGCGGGCGATGGAACAGCTCGGGCGGCCCGACCGGCCGACGGCGATCTTCGCCGGGAGCGACCTTCAGGCGCTCGGGGTGCTGGAGGCAGCGCGCGTGCACGGGCTGCGCGTCCCGGACGATCTGTCGGTGGTGGGGTACGACGACGTCGCGGTCGCCCCGTGGGCCAGCCCCGCCCTGACGACCGTCCACCAGCCGCTGCGGCAGATGGCGGAGTCCGCCACCCAGATCCTTCTCGGCATCCGGGCCGGAGAGGCCGTCGCCACCCGCCTGGAGCTGTCCACCAGCCTCGTGGTCCGCAAGAGCACCGCCCCGCCGCCCGTCACGGAGTGAGGCCCCGGCGACGGCGACGGCGACCGCCTTCCCGCGGCCGGGGCCTGGCCGCGGGAAGGCGTGCCTGCGGGGGGCGGGCGGTTCGGGTCTTGCGCGGGTCAGGTCATGCGGTCCGGCAGGAGACCGACGGCCAGTTCCAGTTGCCGTGGTGCATGATCGTGAAGCCGAAGGAGTTGCCGGCGCCGTTCGGCCTCATCGTCATCACGTTCCCGCTGGAGTCCCAGGTGGGCGACCCGTTCCAGGTCGCGATGATCTCCTGCGGGTACTGCACGGTCACGGTGACGATCCAGTCGTTCGTCCCGGAGACGCCGACCGACAGGTTGAACCGGTCGCTCCACTGCTGCCCCGGCGAGATCTGCGCGGTGCAGGAGCCGCCGCCGGGCGGGGGCGGGTCGTCGTCGCCGCCACCGCCGCCGGTCGGGGCCACGGCCCGGCCGGTGGCCGCGGAGATCATTCCGGCGCACAGGTTGCGGCTCGCGAGGTTCGCCGCGATCTGCGGGACGGCCGCGATCGTCGTGGAGTAGCCGTCGTGCATGAGGATGACCTGGCCGTTCTGGAGGGAGCCGGCCCGCTGCACGATCTGGGCGGTGGACGCGCCGTTCCAGTCCTGGGAGTCGACGTCCCACAGGACCTCGGTCAGGCCGAGCTGCTGCTCGACGGCCCGCACCGTGGAGTTCGTCTCCCCGTACGGGGGCCGGAACAGCCGGGGCGCCGTCCCGGTGATCTGCTGGAGGGTCTGCTGCGTCCGCTGCAGCTCCGACAAGACCTGTGACTGCGGCATCTGCGTCAGATGCGGGTGGGACCAGCTGTGGTTGGCGATCCACATGCCCGCGCTCTTCTGCGCGTTGACCAGCGACGGATTGTTCTGGGCGTTCTGCCCGGTGTTGAACATCGTGGCCCGCAGGCCGTTCTGCTGCAGCGCGGACAGCAGGGCCGCCGTCTGGCCCGTGGGGCCGTCGTCGAAGGTCAGGCCCACATAGCCCGCGCTGCAGTCGGCGGCGGCAGCGGGCTGATGGCCGGTCTGGAGCGCCGTGGCGGACGCCGTGGCGCCGGTGGCGGCCGCGCCGACCGTGAGTCCGGCCATGAGCGCGGCGGCGAGGGCGAGGCGGCGGAGGGTGCGTGCGGGTCTGCCGCGCAGGGGAGCGTGTTCGGTCATCTGTGTTCCTCCAGCGGAACGGACAGGACGGGGCGGGGCCGTCCTCTGGCCGGACCTCATTGTGAGAACGCCGCCGAAAGGTGTCAATACTTCGAAAGGCACTTTCGAATTCCAAGACCGGTACTTCTGGTTGGACAGATTGATGACGTGCAGAAATCGTGTCGAAATGTTTCGAGATCGTGAAAAGTCGATGTGATCCGCTGGAAGCGATCGAGGTTGAATAAATAGACCGGTCGTCCTAGTCTCGGGTCCATGGCACCCAGGGGCGAGACGAGAGAGCGGGTCCTGCGGACGGCGGCGGACCTCTTCCAGCGGCAGGGCTACCACGGCACCGGCCTCAACCAGGTCCTCGCGGACAGCGGGGCGCCGAGAGGCTCGCTGTACTTCCACTTCCCGGAGGGCAAGGAGCAGCTCGCGTCCGAGTCGGTGGCGCTGTCCGGGCGGACGGTGAGCGGCGCGCTCGCCGAGGCCGTCCTCGCCGCGCCCGACGCCCGCGCCGGACTCGCCGCCCTCGGGGAGCACTTCGCGCGCAGCCTCCTGGACTCGGACTTCGGCAAGGGCTGCCCGGTCGCGACCGTGGCGCTCGAGACGGCCGCCGAGAGCGAGACCATCCGGGCCGCCTGCGAGGCCGCCTACGACGAGTGGCAGAGCGGCATCGCGGTCGCGCTGCGCGGATGGGGCGTCCCCGGGGAGCGGGCCGAGCCGCTGGCCGCGCTGGTCCTGTCGTCCCTGCAAGGCGCCGTCATGCTCGCCCGCGTGCGGCGCGACGTGTCCGTCATCCACCAGGTCACACGGCAGCTCAGCGAGCTGGCCCGGCCGGAATAGCCGAGGAGACCCCATGCGCGTTCATCATCTCGACTGCGCCCCCATGCTGGAGATCGAGCCCGCCGAAGGGCCGGGGAGCGCGCTGAGCCCGGCGCGGGCCGCCGGGCACGTCCTGCTGATCGAGACGGACACGGCGGGGCTCGTCCTCGTGGACGCAGGGATCGGCCTGGAGGACATCGAGCACCCGTCCGAACGGCTTCTGGACGACTGGGTCGCGATGGCGGGGCCCACGCTCGATCCGTCGGCGACCGCCGTCCGGCAGGTCGAGGCCCTCGGGTACTCCCCCGCCGACGTCCGGCACATCGCGCCGACCCACCTGCACCGCGACCACGCCGGCGGGCTGAGCGACTTCCCGGACGCGGCGGTGCACCTGTTCGAGGCGGAGCGGGCGGACGGCGGCAAGACCCCGGCGCAGCTCGCCCACGGACCGAAATGGGTCGTCTACGAGGACGGGCGGGGCGACACCTGGCAGGGGTTCGGCGGCGTCCGGTCCCTAGAGGGCGTGCCCGAGGACATCCTGCTTGTCCCGCTTGGCGGTCACACCCCCGGGCACGCGGGCGTCGCGGTGCGGGACGGGGATCGCTGGCTGCTGCACGCGGGCGACGCGTACATGTACCACGGCGAGGTCGACCGCCCCGAGCCGGTCACGCATCCGCTGATGGAGCTCGTCCAGGCCGCCGGCGAGGTGGACCGGGATCTACGGCTCGCGAACGTCGACCGGCTGCGGGCGCTGGCGCTCGGCGGGGAGGTCGAGGTGTTCTGCGCCCACGACCCCTGGGAGCTGCGGCGTTACCGCTGAGATAGGCGATGCGCCAGGGCGGTGTGGCGGCGGCCCGCACCGGCCGTCCGCACGGCCGCGGCGAGGGCCCGGCGCGACCCGACGAGGACGACGAGCTTCTTCGCGCGGGTGATCCCGGTGTACAGGAGGTTGCGGCGCAGCATCATCCACGCGCCGGTCGTGAGCGGGATGACGACGGCCGGGTACTCGCTGCCCTGCGACCGGTGGATCGTGATCGAGTAGGCGTGGGCGAGCTCGTCCAACTCGTCGAAGGCGTAGTCGATGCTCTCGTCCTCGTCGGTCACGACGGTGAGGGACTGCTCTTCGAGGGAGACGGACGCGACGACGCCGACCGTGCCGTTGAAGACGCCCGCCTCGCCCTTGTCGTAGTTGTTGCGCAGCTGGGTGACCTTGTCGCCCACGCGGAAGACGCGTCCGCCGTAGCGGCGTTCGGGACGCGCGTCGTCGTGCGGCGTCAGGGCCTCCTGCAAGAGCGTGTTCAGGGACCCGGCGCCCGCGGCGCCCCGGTGCATGGGCGCGAGGACCTGGACGTCGCGGCGCGGGTCGAGGCCGAACTTGCGGGGGATGCGGTTGGCGACGACGTCCACGGTCATCTCGGCCGCCTCGTCCTGCTCCTCGCACGGGAACAGGAAGAAGTCGGGGTAGCCGCGGGTGTGGGGATGGTCGCCGGAGTTGACGCGGTGCGCGTTGACGACGATGCCGGACTGCTGCGCCTGCCGGAAGATCTTCGTGAGCCGGACGCGCGGGATCACCTCCGCGGCGAGCAGGTCGGCCAGCACCTCGCCCGCGCCGACGGACGGGAGCTGGTCGACGTCCCCGACGAGCAGCAGGTGCGCGCCGCGCGGGATCGCCTTCACGAGCTTGTTCGCGAGGATCAGGTCGACCATCGAGCTCTCGTCCACCACGACCAGGTCGGCGTCCAGGGGATTGTCCTGGTCGAACTTGGGGTCCCCTCCGGGCTGGAGCTGGAGGAGGCGGTGGACGGTCGCGGCCTCGTGCCCGGTCAGCTCGGCGAGGCGCTTGGCGGCCCGCCCGGTCGGCGCCACGAGCACGATCTTCGCGTGCTTCGCGGCGGCCAGTTCCACCACCGAGCGGACGGTGAAGCTCTTGCCGCAGCCGGGGCCGCCGGTCAGCACCGACACCTTCGACGTCAGCGCGAGCCTGACCGCCTCCTCCTGCTCGGAGGCGAGGGCCTGGCCGGTGCGCCGCTTCAGCCACGGCAGCGCCTTGTCCCAGTCGACGCCGTCGAACGCCTTCAGCCGGTCGGCGGGCGCGTCCAGCAGGTCCAGCAGGCCGCGGGCGAGTGACCGCTCGGCCCGGTGGAACGGCACCAGGTACACGGCGGGGATCGTCGCGGCGTCCTCCCCCGGCCCCGGGATCGGCTCCCGGACGACGCCCTCGTCGCGGGCCAGCTCGTCCAGCGCCGGGACGATCAGCTCCCGCTCCACGCCGAGGATCTTCTCGGCCGCCGTGACGAGGTTCGGCTCCGGCAGGAAGCAGTGGCCGTCGTCGGCGGCCTCCGACAGCGTGTACTGGAGCCCCGCCTTGATCCGCTCGGGGCTGTCGTGGGGGATGCCGACGGCCTGCGCGATCGTGTCGGCCGTCTTGAACCCGATGCCCCACACGTCCGACGCGAGCCGGTACGGCTCCCGGCGGACGGTGTCGACGGACTTGTCGCCGTACTTCTTGTAGATGCGGACGGCCAGGGACGTGGAGACGCCGACGCCCTGCAGGAAGACCATCACCTCCTTGATGGCCTTCTGCTCCTCCCACGCCTCCCCGATGCGCTTGGTGCGCTTGGGGCCGAGGCCCTGGACCTCCACGAGGCGTTCGGGTTCCTCCTCGATGATCCGGAGGATGTCGGTGCCGAAATGCCCGACCATCCGGTCGGCCATCACCGGCCCGATCCCCTTGATCATGCCGGAGCCGAGGTAGCGGCGGATGCCCTGCACGGTCGCCGGCAGGACGGTCGTGTAGGAGTCGACCTCGAACTGCTTCCCGTACTTGGGATGCGACCGCCACCGTCCGACCAGGCGCAGGCTCTCCCCCACCTGCGCGCCGAGCAGGGCGCCCACGACGGTGAGCAGATCGCTGCCGCTCTTGGCGGTCGCCACCCGCGCCACGGTGTAGCCGGTGTCCTCGTTCGCGTAGGTGATCCGTTCCAGGACGGCCTCAAGTTCCGCAGGTCGCGGCGGCGTGGCGTGGGGCGAAGGGGAGGTCGGCACGACCATCATGATGGCCGATCCGGGGGTCGCTCTGGCCGGAACCGGCACACGTGCTGGATCTTCCGTTGATCAAGACGTACGTTCCGGGCGCACCCCGTCCAGCACCCACCAGAAGACGTACTGGAAGGTACCGCCGTGTTCAGCTCCCGAACACAGGCACTGGCGCCGCTGTGCGCCGCTGCCGTCTCGCTCACCCTCATCATGGCCGCGGCTCCCGCCACCGCGGCGTCCCCGAACGCCGGTCCGATCCCGGGCTTCACCGACGAGAACGCCGAATGGCAGCGCAAGTACGAGAAGCTGTTCAGCGCCGTCCCGTCCGCGCAGGCGGCCCGTGCCCTGGACGCCGAACTGGCGCGCGAACCGGGGCTCGCGACGACGACCGGTGACTGGCATCGCGTCCGCCGCATCGTCGCGCACTTCAGGTCGTACGGGCTCGAACCCGAGATCAAGACCTACTACGCCTACCTGTCCATGCCGGAGCGCGTGAAGGTCGAGATGACCGCGCCGCGCCACCGGACGCTGCCGGTCAAGGAGAAGAAGCGGCCCTGGCAGAAGCACTACGACGAGGTCATCCCGGGGCACAACGGGATGTCGCCGTCCGGGGACGTCCGGGGCGAGGTCGTGTACGCCAACTACGGGCGGCCCGAGGACTTCGCGCTGCTGGCGAAGCACGGCGTCTCGGTCAAGGGAAAGATCGTCCTCGCACGGTACGGGGCGGTGTTCCGCGGCGTGAAGCCCCGGGAGGCGGCCAAGCGGGGCGCGAAGGGCGTGCTCCTGTACTCCGACCCCGCCGACGACGGATTCACCAAGGGCGAGGTGTACCCGGACGGGCCGTGGCGCGCCCCGGACGGCATCCAGCGCGGCAGCGTCGCCCAGATCCAGCTCGCCGCCGGGGACCCGCAGACGCCCGGCTGGCCGTCGGTGAAGGGCGCGCACCGCATCCCGCCGTCGCAGGCCCCGATGCTGAAGGGGCTCATCCCGACGACGCCGATCTCCTATGGCGCGGCCGAGCCGCTGCTGCGGGCGCTGAAGGGCCCGCAAGTGCCGGACGAGTGGCAGGGCGGCCTGCCGTTCGACTACCGGTTCGGGCCGGGCGGGACGAAGGTCCACCTCGACCTGAAGAACGAGTTCGAGGTCCGTCCGCTGTGGAACGTCACGGTGCGCATCCCCGGAAGCCTCCACCCCGAGCAGGAGGTCATCCTCGGCGCACACCACGATTCCTGGGCGTACGGCAGCAGCGACAACCTCTCCGGCACGGAGAACGTGCTCCAGGTGGGCCGCGCTCTGGGGAAACTCCTCAAGAAGGGGTGGCGTCCTAAGCGCACCATCGTCCTGGCCACCTGGGACGGCGAGGAGTACGGCCTGTTCGGCTCCACCGAGTACGCCGAGCATCGGGCCCGGCAGCTCCGCAACGCCGTCGCGTACGTGAACATGGACGGCGCGGGAGGCTCGCAGTTCGGTGCCACGACGACGCCCGCGCTGGACAGGTCCGTCATCGACGCGACCAGGGAAGTGGAGTGGCCCGGCACCGACGGGACGCTGTACGAGGCGTGGAAGGCGCAGAACGACGGGAAGACGCCGATCGGCCGCATCGGCGGCGGCTCGGACTTCCAGGCGTTCTTCCAGCGGTACGGGGTGCCCGCGATGGACGTGGGCTCGTCCTCGCCGGGGAACGCCGGGAACTACCACTGCGCGTGCGACGACTTCTACTGGATGTCGCGCTTCGGCGACCCGGGCTGGGAGTACCACGCGGCCATGTCGCGGTTGGCCGGCATCGCGACGCTGCGGTTGGCGAACGCCGACGTCATCGCGCTCGGCTACCGTCCGTACGCGGAGGAGACCGTCCAGTACCTCAACGACTTCGTCCAGGAGCAGCGTGAGCGGCTGGGGCGCGTCGTCGTGGACGTCTCACGCGACATCGAGCAGGCCGCGGCGTGGCAGCGCGCCGCGAAGGCTCTGCAAACCCGCGCGGACGAGGCACTGCGCGAGGGCGACGAGGCCGCGTTCCGCCGCCTGAACGATAAGATCATGAAGACCGAGCGGGATCTGCTGACGCGGGCGGGCCTGCCGGGCCGTCCCTGGTACCGGCATCAGATCTACGCCCCCGGAATCGACACCGGCTACGCCACGCAGCGGCTGCCCGCACTCAACGGCGCCCTGTTCGTCGACGGGGACGTCCGCACCGCCAAGGCGTACGAGGCCCGGCTGTACCGCAGCCTGCGCGCCGCGACGCGCACCCTCGCCGCCCGAGGAGAGTCATGAAGCGAGCCATCGCCCAGGAGGACTTCGGCACTCTGGAGGACGGCACAACGGTCGACCGCTACAGCCTCACCAGCGGAAACGGCGTGCGCGTCCGGATCCTCACCTACGGCGGGATCGTGCAGACCGTCGAGACGCCGGACCGGCACGGCCGCGACGCCGACATCGTCCTCGGCTTCCCGGCGCTCCAGGACTACGTCGACCTAAACGAGCCCTACTTCGGCGCCATCGTCGGCCGTTACGCCAACCGCATCGCCAAGGGCGAGTTCACGCTGGACGGCGAGACGTACCGGCTGGCCGCGAACAACGGTGAGAACAGCCTGCACGGCGGCCCCGGCGGCTTCCACACGAAGGTCTGGGAGGCCCGCCCCATCGAGGCTGACGACAGCGTCGGCCTGCGTCTGGCGTACACCAGCCCCGACGGCGAGGAGAACTTCCCCGGCACGCTCGCGACCACCGTCACCTACACGCTCACGAGCGGCAACGAACTCCGGATCGACTACCACGCGACCACCGACCGGCCCACCATCGTCAACCTGACCAACCACGCGTACTTCAACCTCGCCGGCGAGGGCACGGGCGACGTCTACGACCACCGGCTGACGCTCAACGCGTCCCGCTACACGCCGGTGGACGCCGCCCTGATCCCGTCCGGTGAGCCGGCGTCCGTGGAGGGCACGCCGTTCGACTTCACGAGCCCGGACGGCATCGGCGAGCGGATCCGCGCGAACCACCCGCAGCTGCTCATCGCGCAGGGGTACGACCACAACTTCGTCATCGACCAGCCCCACCCGGGTCTGCTCACCGAGGTCGCCCGGGTCACCGAGCCGCGCACGGGACGCGTCCTGGAGGTCAGCACGACCGAGCCGGGCGTGCAGTTCTACACCGGCAACTTCCTCGACGGCTCCCTCGCCGGGACGGGAGGCCGCGTCTACCGGCAGGGCGACGGGTTCGCGCTGGAGACCCAGCACTTCCCCGACTCCCCCAACCGGCCGGACTTCCCGTCCACCGTCCTGCGTCCCGGCGAATCGTTCGACTCCACGACCGTCTACGCCTTCTCGGCCCGCTGAGCGGGCGTCTCGCCGGCTGAGACCTCCAGCACGCCCGTCTCGGTGGCCAGCGCGGTCACGAGGCGGGCGGGCGTGACGTCGAACGCGGGATTGAACGCGCCCGCCCCGGCGGGGGCGGTTCGCGCGCCGTCCCAGGTCAGGATCTCCTCGGGGGGACGCTCCTCGATGGGGATGCCGCCGCCGTCGGCGACGGACAGGTCGACGGTGCTCCACGGCGCGGCGACGACCAGCGGGATGCCCGCCGCCTCGCAGGCCAGCGCCACGCCGACCGAGCCGATCTTGTTGGCGGCGTCGCCGTTGGCGGCGACGCGGTCCGCCCCGATGACCGCCGCGTCCACGAGGCCGCGCAGGATCGTGCTCGCCGCCGCGGCGTCCGCCTGGACGACATAGGGGATCCCCTCCCGGTCCAGTTCCCACGCGGTGAGGCGGGCACCCTGGAGCAGCGGGCGGGTCTCGTCCACGTAGACGGTCTCGATGCGGCCTCTCGCGGACAGTGCCCGGACGACGCCGAGGGCCGTCCCCCACCCGGCCGTGGCGAGGGCGCCGGCGTTGCAGTGGGTGAGGACGCGCAGGGGCCGGTCTCCGACGGCGCCGAGGATCCAGTCCGCGCCGAACGCGCCGATGGCCCGGTTGCCGCGCACGTCCTCGTCCAGCAGCGCCTGGGCCTCGGCCGCGACCGCGTCGGCGCCCTTGGCGACTAACGGCAGCACGCGGTCGACGCCGGCGGCCAGGTTCACCGCGGTCGGCCGGGCCTCCCGGATGTGGGCGATCGCCGCGTCGCGCAGGGTGTCGTCCCAGCGCTCCCGCGCCGCCTGGCGCACGGCGATGGCGACGCCGAACGCGCCCGCCACGCCCAGCGCGGGGGCGCCGCGCACGACCAGCCGCCGGATCGCGTCCACGAGCGTGTCGACATCGCGGGCCACGACGTACTCCACCCGGGCGGGCAGGACGGTCTGGTCCAGCAGCCGCAGTCCGTCGCCCGTCCACGTGATGGCGCGCACGTCGCTCGTCATACCGTCCATGATGCCCGCAAAATCCCGCTAAGCCCCACGCCACCGGACTTTCAGGGCCCGGCGTCACACTCCGTGACCTGCGACAACTTGACACGGGTCGAACTTGTGTTCGAAATTGTGCGGAGGGGGCGAGAGGAGGGCGACCGTGCCGGAGGCGGCGCTGCGGGACCTGGTGCTGGACACGGCGCCCGGTGATACGACGCTGCGCGACACGGTACCCGTGCTGCCGGCGCTGCACCCCGTGCTCCCCGGCGGGCTGCGGCCGGGCTCGGTCGTCGGTCTAGACGGGCTCGGCGCCGCGTCCCTCGGCCTCGCGCTCGCCGCGGGCGTCTCGGTTCACGGCGGCGAGGACGGCACGGGCGGCTGGTGCGGCGTCGTCGGGCTCCCCGGCTTCGGCGTGGCGGCCGCCGCCGGGATGGGCGCCGCCCCCGAACGCCTCCTCCTCGTCGACGAGCCCGGCGACCGCTGGCCCGACGTGGTCGCCGCGCTCTGCGAAGCCGTGGACCTGGTCCTGCTGTGCCCGCCCGAACGCCCCGGCGCCGCCGCCGTCCGCCGGCTGTCGGCGCTGGCCCGCAAGCACGGCTGCGTCCTCACCCTGACCGGCGCGTTCGCCCGCAACTGGCCGGGCACCCGGCTCCGGCTCCGCCTGGACGACGTCGCCTGGGACGGCCTGGCCGACGGCCACGGCCGCCTCACCGGCCGCCGCGTCCAGATCGTCGCCGAGGGCCGCGACGCCCCCGGCCCCGGCCGCCGCGCCCGCGTCTGGCTGCCCGCCCCCGACGGCACGGTCAAGCCGGTGGAGACCGCGCGTCCGCCGCTGGAACTCGTCCCGGAGCCCCCGGCGGACGGGCCCGTGGCCGACGGGGGCCCCGTCCATCGCAGGCCGTCCGGTGCCCTGCCGCATGCGGGCGTCCCGGTCGAGGAGGGGATCGCGTGACGCGGGTCCTGGTCGTGTGGTGCCCGGACTGGCCGGTCACGGCGGTGGGCGTGGACGCCTCCACCGCCGGGGCCGTGGTGGTGCAGGGGCAGGTGGCCGCCTGCACGGCGGCGGCGCGGGCCGAAGGGGTGCGGCGGGGGCAGCGGCTCCGGGACGCGCAGCGGCGCTGCCCGCGGCTGGTGGTGCGGGACCGCGACGTCGACGCGGAGGGACGGCTTTTCGAGACCGCCGTGGAGGCGATCGCGGAGCTGACGCCGCGCGTCGAGGTGGTGCGGCCGGGGCTGTGCGCGCTGCCCGCGCGCGGCCCGGCGCGGTTCTACGGGGGCGAGGAGGCGCTGCGCGTCCTCGTGCAGGACACCGTCGTCGAGGCCGGATACGACTGCGGGTCGGGGGTCGCGGACGGGCTGTTCGCGGCGGAGCTGGCCGCGCGGGCCGGGGAGGGCGGCCTGGTGGTGCCGGAGGGCGGCGCGGCGGCGTTCCTCGCGCCCTACCCGCTGCCGGTGCTGGACCGGCCGGAGCTGGCCGACCTCCTGCGGCGCCTCGGCGTCAAGACGCTGGGGGACTTCGCCGCACTGCCGTCCGGCCACGTCGCCGCGCGCTTCGGGACGGACGGGGCGCTCGCGCACCGGCTGGCCAGGGGCGAGGAACCGCGCCCGCTCGCGCCGGCCAAGGCCGCCGCGGACCTGTCGGTGCGCGCCGCGTTCGACCCGCCCGCCGAGCAGGCCGAGCGGGTCGTGTTCGGGGCGAAGCGGCTCGCCGCCGAGCTGCACGAGGGGCTCGCGGCGGGCGGGCTGGCCTGCGTCCGGCTGGAGGTCGCGGCCGGGTTCGCGGACGGGCACGTGCTGCGGCGGCTCTGGCGGCACGACGGCCTTTCGGCGCTGGCGGTGGCCGAGCGGGTCCGGTGGCAGCTGTCGGCCTGGCAGCCGCAGGGCGCCCAGGCCGACGCCGTCTGGGGCGGGGTCACGTGGCTGGAGCTGGCGCCCGACCAGATCGTCCCGGACGAGGGGCGGCAGGAGGGGCTGTGGGGCCGCACGACCGTCACCGACCGCATCGCCCGCGCCGCCGACCGCATCCAGGCGCTCCTGGGCCACCAGGGGATCAGCCGGCCGGTGCTGGTGGGCGGGCGCGGGCCGGGCGAGCGGGTCGTCCGGGTCCCGGTCGGCGACCTGGCCCCCTCAGGTCTGCCCGAGGGGCCGTGGCCGGGGCGCGTGACGGGGCCCGCGCCGGCGGTCGTCTCGGCGGAGCCGTCCCATGCGGAGCTGGTCGACGCGTCCGGCGACGCGGTGGTGGTGTCGGCACGGTGCGAGGTGTCCGCGCCGCCCGCCGTGCTCACCGTCCGGGGGCGTCCCGCCGCGGTGACCGGGTGGACGGGCCCGTGGCCCGCCGACGAGCGCTGGTGGGACCCGGACCGCTCGCGGCGCAGGGCGCGCTTCCAGGTCGCCACCGACGACGGCGCCGCCTACCTGCTCACCGTCGAGGGCGGCCGGTGGCATGTCGAGGCCGTCTATGACTAGGGGCGGCTGATGGGCTGGCACAACCCGCCGATCCCGTGGCGGGAGTTCGAGGAGCGGCTGTCGTGGCGTCCCTCCGAACGGCGCCCGGACGAGCCGCCGGCGGCTCCCCGCACCCCGCACCGCGCCGTCGCGGACGTGCCGTGGGCGGAGCTGCACTGCCACTCGTCGTTCAGTTTCCTGGACGGGGCGAGCGACCCCGGGTCGCTCGTCGCGGAGGCGGCGCGGCTCGGCGTGGAGACGATGGCGATCACCGACCACGACGGCATGTACGGGGCGGTGCAGTTCGCGCAGGCCGCGCACGACGCCGGCATCGGGACGGTCTTCGGCGCGGAACTGAGCCTCGGCCTGCCGGGGCCGCAGACCGGGGAACCTGACCCGGCCGGACGGCATCTGCTGGTGCTCGCGCGGGGCGCCCCCGGGTACGCGCGGCTCTGCTCGGCGATCACCGCCGCGCAGCTCGCGGGCGGGCGGAAGGGCCGTCCCGTGTACGACCTGGACGCCCTCGCCCCCGACGGGCACTGGGCGGTCCTGACCGGGTGCCGGAAGGGCCCGGTCCCGGCGGCGCTGGAGGCGGGCGGGCCGGACGCGGCGGAGCGGGAGCTGCGGAACCTCGCCGGGATGTTCGGCCGCGAGAACGTGTTCGTCGAGCTGATCGACCACGACCAGCCGGACGACGACCACCGCAACGACGCCCTGTTCGGCCTGGCCGGGCGGGTGGGGGTGGACGTGGTGGCGTCCAACAACGTGCATTTCGCGGCGCCCGGCGCCGATGCGCGGCTGGCGCAGGCGATGGCGGCCGTCCGCGCCCGCCGCAGCCTGGACGACATGGTGGGCTGGCTCCCGGCGGGCGGCACGGCCCACGTCCGGAGCGGCGCGGAGATGGCGAAGAGGCTGGCGCGCTTCCCCGGCGTCCTGGAGAGGACCGTCGCCCTGGCGAAGGAGTGCCGGTTCGACTTCGACGTCGTCGCGCCGCGCCTGCCGGACTGGCCCGTCCCCGACGGGCACACCGAGGCGAGCTGGCTGCGGCAGCTGGTGAAGGAGGGCGCGCTCAAGCGGTACGGGCCGCCGGAGCGGGAACGGATCTCCGGCGCGTACGAGCAGATCGCCAAGGAGCTGGACGTCATCGAGCAGCTCCGCTTCCCCGGCTACTTCCTGATCGTGCACGACATCGTGGAGTTCTGCCGGAGCAGGGGCATCCTGTGCCAGGGACGGGGATCGGCGGCGAACTCGGCGGTCTGCTACGCGCTCGGCATCACCGGTGTCGACGCCGTCCGGCACGGGCTGCTGTTCGAGCGGTTCCTGTCGCCGGGACGGGACGGGCCGCCCGACATCGACCTGGACATCGAACACCGCCGCCGTGAGGAGGCCATCCAGTACGTCTACGGCAAGTACGGGCGCGAATGCACGGCCCAGGTCGCGAACGTCATCAGCTACCGGCCGCGCATGGCCGTCCGCGACGCGGCGCGGGCCCTCGGCTTCTCCCCGGGGCAGCAGGACGCGTGGTCGAAGGGCATCGATCCGCGTGACCCCGTCGGCTCGGAGGCCGACATCCCCGCGCCGGTGATGGAACTGGCGAACCGGATGCTGACGCTCCCCCGGCATCTCGGCATCCACTCCGGCGGCATGGTGATCGCCGACCGGCCCGTCGGGGAGATCTGCCCGATCGAGTGGGCGACGATGCCGAACCGCAGCGTCCTGCAGTGGGACAAGGACGACTGCGCGGCGGCCGGGCTGGTGAAGTTCGACCTGCTCGGCCTCGGCATGCTCGCGGCGCTGCACGACTGCTTCGACCTGGTGGACGAGCATCACGGACGGCGGTACGACCTGCAGTCGGTCCCGGCGGAGGACCCCCTGGTCTACGACATGCTGTGCGACGCCGACACGATCGGGGTGTTCCAGGTGGAGTCGCGGGCGCAGATGGCGACGCTGCCGCGGCTGAGGCCCCGCGAGTTCTACGACCTGGTGGTGGAGGTGGCGCTGATCCGGCCGGGCCCGATCCAGGGCGGGTCCGTCCACCCGTATCTGCGCCGCCGGAAGGGCATGGAGCCCGCGACGTGCCCGCATCCGCTGATGGAGCCCGCCCTGTCGCGGACGCTCGGCGTGCCGCTCTTCCAGGAGCAGATGATGCAGCTCGCCGTGGACTGCGCAGGGTTCACCCCGGCGGAGTCCGACCAGCTCCGGCAGGCGATGGGCGCCAAGCGGGCACCCGAGCGCGTCGAGCGGCTGAAGCGGCGCCTCCTGGACGGCATGGCCGAACGCGGCATCCCCGCCGACATCGCGGAGAGCGTGTACGAGAAGATCCTCGGATTCACCGGGTTCGGGTTTCCGGAGTCGCACTCGCAAAGCTTCGCGCATCTCGTCTACGCGAGCGCCTGGCTGAAACGGCATTTCCCGGCCGCGTTCACCGCCGCCCTGGTGCGCAACCAGCCGATGGGGTTCTACAGCCCGCAGAGCCTTCTGGCCGACGCCCGGCACCACGGCGTCGTGGTAAGGGGCGTGGACATCAACGCCAGCGACGTCCACCCGGTATTGGAGGAACCCATCGAGGTCGGCTCCGACCATCCGCACGCGCCCGCCGAGCCGCAGCCCGCGATCCGGCTGGGCTTCGCCGGCATCCGCAACCTGGGCGACGAGACGGCGGAGGCCATCGCGGCGGGCCGCCCCTACACGAGCATGGAGGACCTCGCCCGGCGGGTGCCGCTGTCGGCGGGCGCGCTGGAGGCGCTCGCCACGGCGGGCGCGTTCGACCGGCTCCGCCTGTCGCGGCGTGAGGCGCTGTGGGCGGCGGGGGCGCTGGCGGGCTCCGGTCCAGGGCAGCTCGAAGGAGTGACGCCCGGCGCGTCCGCACCCGCGCTGCCGGCGATGACGCCGATCGAGGAGACGCTCGCCGACCTGTGGGCCACCGGCGTGTCCCACACCCATCCCGTGGCGCACGTCCGGGAGGCGCTGGACGAGCTGGGCGCCGTGTCGTCCAAGCGGCTCGCCGCGACGCCGGGCGAGACCAACGTCGTCGTCGCCGGGCTCGTCACCCACCGGCAGCGCCCGCCGACCGCCGGCGGCATCGTGTTCATGACGCTGGAGGACGAGACCGGCATCATCAACGTCGTGTGCCCGCCGCAGGTGTTCCAACGGCACCGCGGCCTCGCCGTCGACTCGCAGGCCCTGCTGGTCAGCGGCCGGCTGGAACGCGCCGACGGCGTCGCCAACGTCCGCGCGACCCGGCTGCGGCGCCTCCCGGTCCCCGGCCGCGTCCGAGCCCGGAATTTCCATTGAGTCGCCCTTGGCGTCGGGCCCCGGGGGCCCTCCTTCGGCGGGCCACTCGGCGATCGCTGCATCGCTCCGACTCGCCTTGCGGCTCACTGCGCGATCAGGTTTCTCGCAGGCTCGAAACCTGCCTTCGGACGCGATCGCGATGATTGAGGTCGCCTCGTGGCCGGGGCGGCGGTTGAGGAGGTCGCTAGAACCTTTGCCGGTCCTCTGCCATCGTATGAAGCGTTGGGGCCGCGTGCCGCCGCGTCGGCGGCCGCCAAGACGCGGCTCGTGGGCGAAAGGTGATCTCTATGGGCGGCCCGCGAGCGTCTTCTCTGCGCGAGCTGCGCCCGGAGGACCCCACGCGGATCGGCCGGTACCGGATCGAGGCCAAGATCGGCGAGGGCGGGATGGGCGCGGTGTACCTCGGCCGCGACCCCGACGGGCGTCCCGTCGCGGTGAAGGTCGTGCGGTCCGCGCTGTCCGACGACCGCACGTTCCTCGCCCGCTTCCACGACGAGGCCGCCAACGCGCAGCGCGTCGCGTCGTTCTGCACCGCGCAGGTGCTGGAGCACGGTGAGGACCTCGGCCTCGCCTACATGGTCACCGAGTACATCGAGGGCCCGTCGCTGCTGGAGCACGTCACCGAGAACGGCGCCCTGTCCCCCGGGATGCTGCACGGCGTCGCGGTCGGGGTGGCCGCCGCGCTCGTCGCGATCCACAGCGCCGGACTGGTGCACCGCGACCTCAAGCCGAGCAACGTGCTGCTGTCCATCTCCGGCCCCCGGGTGATCGACTTCGGGATCGCGCGGGCGCTGGACGTGGCGTCCGCGCACACCCGGACGGGCCAGGTCGTCGGCACTCCCGGCTGGATCGCGCCCGAGCAGATCACCACCCAGCAGGTCACCCCCGCCGTGGACGTGTTCGCGTGGGGCTGCCTCGTGGCGTTCGCCGCGAACGGCCGCAACCCGTTCGGGCAGGGCCCGTTCCAGCTCATGGCGGCCCGCGCCGTGCACGCCGAACCCGAGCTCGGGGAGCTTCCGAGGTCGCTGGCCCCGCTCGTCCAGTCCGCGCTGCGCAAGGACCCCGAGCAGCGTCCGGACGCGCGCGACCTGCTGCTCGCCCTCGTCGGCGGCGCGGCCGAGGCCGACGTGACGACCGAACTGGGCGAGGCGTGGGCGTCCCCGCCCCCGCCGGACGATCCCGGCGCCACCTCCCGAGACGTCACCGCCCGGTCCGCCGGCCCGCCGCCCGTCACGGCCGCCGCACCCCCGGCCGCGTCTCCGCCTCCGGCTGCGTCCCCTTCGCCGGCTCCCGCTCCGGTGACGGATCTGGCGCCGGACTGGCCGCTGGAACGGCCCGCCCAAGAACCGAAGACCGAGCCGGCCTACGAACGCAGCACCGCTCCCGCCGCAGAACAGCAGTTCGCAGAACAGCAGTTCGCAGAACAGCAGTTCGCCGCGCCTCCTCCCGTCCTGCCCCCGGTCCCCGGCTGGACGGACGGCCCGGGACGGCGGGGCGGGCGTGGCGGGCTGTCCCGGCGCACCGTGCTCATCGCCTCGGCGATGGTCGGGGTGCTGGTCGCGGGGGTCGTGGCCGGGGGGATCTACTACTTCAACCGGCCGTCCGGCGAGGCGGAGAACAAGGCCGGTCCGGCCGCGTTCCCCTCCGCCCCCATGCTCGTCCGGATCGACAACGAGGCGGGCTGGCCGAAGTCGTGCCACGCCGACATCGGCGTCTACAGGCCCGGCGAACCGGCCGCCACGAAGCTCATCGGCGGGGACCGGTGCGAGATGCTGCCCGAACCGTCCCCGGACCGCAGCCGCATCGCGTTCACCCGGACGGGCGGCGGCGAGTCCGAGGCGTGGGTGATGAACGCCGACGGCAGCGGCGCGCAGAAGGTCACCGACATCGCGGGCGGACGGCTGACCTGGTCACCGGACGGCGAACGCCTGGCGTACATGGGCAAGGCCGGCGACACCCGGCAGATCTTCACGATCACCCTGCAAGGGCACGAGGTCACACAGCTCACCGACGACGACTCGCCCAAGGACGACCCGATGTGGTCGTCCACGAACAAGCTGGTGTTCTGGAGCGAGCAGGACGACGTCCTGCAGCTCTACACCCTCGACCCGGACCGTCCGCGATCCGCCTGGACGAGGCTGACCAAGGACGGCGTGCGCGCGAACGACCCCGAATGGTCCCCCGACGGCTCCAAGATCGCCTACACGCGGGGCCCGGCCGACCGCAGCACGATCTGGGTGATGAACGCCGACGGGTCCGGAGGCCACGCGCTGACGACCGGCGGGCTGCACGACATGGACCCGGCGTGGTCCGCCGACGGCCGCTGGCTCTGCTACGTGCGCGGCGAGCTCAGCGACCCGGTGATCCGCGCCGTCCGGGCGGACGGCACCGGCGACCGGGTGATCACCCCGGCGGGCCGGACGTTCGGTCACCCCACCTGGATGTAGCACGGGCCGCCACCGCCCGGCCGGCCGCCCGCCCCGCGCCGGGACTCAGCCGGTGATCATGTCGAGGCGGCGCAGGATCACGCCTTCGCGCAGCGCCCACGGGCAGACCTCCAGCTCGCTCAGCTCGAACAGGTCCATCGCGGCGTCCGCGACGATCGCCCCGGCGAGCAGCTGCGGGGCGCGCCGCTCGGAGACGCCCGGCAGCCCGGCGCGTTCGGCGGACGGCATCGGCGCGAGCTTCTCGGCCCACTCGGTCAGGTCGGCGCCCGCCAGAGCACGCCGCTGGTACGGCCCCTCGGCGGTGGGCGCGGCGCCGCCGATCCGGGCGAGCTGCTTGAAGGTCTTGGACGTGGCGACCGCGTGGTCGGCCGGACCGTACCGGGAGACGTCCCCGACCCGGCGGGCGATCTCCGCCCGGACGTGCCGCCGCAGCTCACGGACCTCTCCCGGGGGCGGCGGGTCGGCGGTGAACCGGTCGCGGGTGAGCCGGCCCGCGCCGAGCGGCAGCGAGAACGCCGCGTCCGGTTCCTCGTCGATCCCGGACGCGATCTCCAGTGAGCCGCCGCCGATGTCGACCACGAGCAGCCGGCCCGACGACCAGCCGAACCAGCGCCGGGCGGCGAGGAACGTCAGCCGCGCCTCCTCCTCACCCGACATCGACCGTATGTCGATCTCCTTGTCGGCGCGGACCCGCGCGAGGATCTCCTCGCCGTTGACGGCGTCGCGGACGGCGGAGGTCGCGAACGCGACGAGGTCCTCGACGCCTTTGTCCTCGGCGATCTGCAGTGCCTCGTCGACGAAGTCGCGCAGCAGCGTCTCGCCCTCCTCGGACAGGCGGTCCCCGTCGTCGAGGTGGGCGGTGAGCTGCAGGTCCGCCTTGTGGGAGTACGCGGGGAGGGGCCGCGCCCCCTCGTGCGCGTCCACCACCAGCAGGTGCACCGTGTTCGAGCCCACGTCCAGCACGCCGAGTCGCATGAGCAAAAAATATCGGACGGCTTCGCCGCGATTCGGGACGACCAGGCCGAACCCGTCCTGACGAACCCGTTCCCGCACGTGGGGCGGGGGGCGGGGCACGGCACTGTGGCCCTCGCGCACGCACGGGCCGGCCGAACCCGGTCGGCCCCGGTTCGGCCGGCGGGTCAGCCCGCCGGCAGTTCGTCCGCCGTCGGATAGGAGCTCTGCGCCCCCCGCCTGCGCACTGCGGCGGCGCCCACACGGGTGGCGTAGCGGGCGGCGTCCCGCAGCGAGTCGCCGCGGGCGAGCCGGAGGCAGAGCGCGGCGGTGAAGGCGTCGCCCGCGCCGGTCGTGTCGACGGCGTCCGCCTTCGGGGACGGGATGGACGCCGTCCCCTCGCCGTCGGCGACCACGACCCCGTCGGCGCCGAGCGTGACGACGACCGACCGGGGCCCGGACCGGACGAGCGCCGCCGCCATCTCCTCCGGGCCGCCGTCACCGCCCAGCAGATAGGCGGCCTCGTGCTCGTTGACGACGAGGGGGTCGCAGAGGGCGAGCAGTCCGTCCGGGACGGGGGCGGGCGGCGAGAGGTTCAGCACGACCCGCCCGCCCGCACCGGCGGCGGCGCGGGCGGCGGCCTCGACGGCGGGCAGCGGCACCTCCAGCTGGAACGACACGACGGACGCGCCGGCGATCATGTCCGCGGCCGCCGCGATGTCGTCCGGGCCGAGGCGGGCGTTCGCACCGGGCGAGACGATGATGCTGTTGTCGCCGTCCGGCCCGAGCGTGATCAGCGCGACGCCGCTGGGCGCGCCCTCGGTGGTGGTCAGGTGGGCGAGGTCGACGCCGTCCGCGGCGAGGGCGGCGCGCAGCAGCTCGCCGTGCCCGTCGTCGCCGACCCGCCCGACGATGCCGACCCGCCCGCCGAGCCTGGCCGCCGCGACGGCCTGGTTGGCGCCCTTGCCGCCCGGATGGGTGGCGAGGTCGGAACCGAGTACGGTCTCGCCCGGCGCGGGCCTCCGGTCGACGCCGACCACCAGGTCCGCGTTGACCGATCCCACGACGACGACTTCCCAATTACGCGAATGCTGTCCGGTCACGGTGTAACCGACTACACGGGCCGGGCCCTCCGGCGCAACTCGTGGCACTACCGAGTGCGCAGCTCAGCGAGGTCCACCGCCTCCGCCAGCTCCTCCACGGACGGGTAGTAGCCGCGCCCGGCGAGCGCCCCGTTCCTCGTGACCAGAAACGCGCTGTGACCGTCCACACCGGCGAACTCGGCCAGCACCCGGTGCGCACCACCGAGCCGCACCGCCGTGACCCGCAATCCGCCGGGCCCCGTCCAGCTCCCCCGACCATCCTCCATATACAGAACGTTACGGCTAATAACATTCTGTGACTCATCCGGCCCCCGTGCCGCCTCCGTGCCGACACCGGTCCGATGGTCGCGCGGGGTCTTGTACGGTGGTGCGCCGTGAGCGAGGTGCACGAGTCGCGGCTGGCGCGCCGGGTGACCGAGGCCGCCGACGAACTGCTGCGCCGGTCGCGCTCGGTCGCCCCCGTGGACGTCTTCGCCCGCATCGGCTGGATCAACGCCGCCCAGGTCGACCGGTGGCGGCAGGGCAGGATCGAGCATCTGCACGATGCGATGAACGTCCGCCCCGACAAGATCGCGAGCGCGCTGCGGGCCCTGCGCTCCTGGGCGGAGGCGCAGAACCTCGAACCCGCCGAAACCGTCTACACCGCCGCCACCCGTGACCGCCGTCCCCTGCGCTTCACCGCCGGCGGAGGCGAACCCGCCGAACGCGAACACCGCACGCACTGGCTCTCCCCCGGCCTGACGCCCGCGCAGCGCGACCGCGTCACCGCCCGCGACGCCAAGGCCCCCGACCTCGTCGTCCTGCAGGCGGTGGCCGAGTGGACGTGCAGCGGCTGCCACGGCACCGGCGATTTCAAGATCGTCGAGGATGCGGTGCCGCTCTGCATGGCCTGCGCCGACCTCGGCCACCTCGTCTTCCTGCCCGCCGGGAACGCCGCACTCAGCCGCCGCGCCAAGAAGGAGAGCGGGCTGTCGGCCGTCGTCGTCCGGCACAACCGGCGCCGCAAACGCTACGAGCGGCGCGGCGTCCTGGTCGAGGAGTCCGCGCTGGAGCGGGCCGAGGAGCAGTGTCTCGCCGACGAGGACGCGCGCGCCCGCCGCCGCGACCGTGACCGGGAGCGCCGCACCGAACAGGACGCGGAGTTCGTGACCCGGCTGACGGCCGAGATCGTCCGGCTGTTCCCGGGCTGCCCCCCGGACCGCGCCGCGGAGATCTCCCGGCACGCGGGCCTGCGCGGCAGCGGCCGTGTCGGCCGGACCGCCGCGGGCCGCGACCTCGACGAGGACGCCGTCACGCTCGCGGTGGTCGCGTCCGTCCGGCACCTGGACACCGGATACGACGCGATGCTGATGGCGGGGGTGCCCCGGCGCGAGGCGCGCGACCGCATCCGCGGGGACGTGGACGCCGTCCTCACCGCGTGGCGCCAGGCCTGACGCCGCACCGGCCGGCCACCGGGGCGGGTCAGGCGGTCTGGCGGGCGCGCTGATTGCGGGCGACTTCCCGGAAGGCGTCCTTGAACGCGTCGAAGCGCTCTTCGCCCAGCGTCCGCCGGTGGCGTTGCTCGATGTCGGCGAGGATGGCGCGGGCCTTGGCGACCTCGTCGAGGCCGTGCTCGGTGGGGACGATCCGCTTGGCGCGGCGGTCGGCGGGGTCGGGTTCGCGGCGGACGTAGCCGAGCGCGACGAGTTCGTCCACGATCGTGCCGACGATCTGCTTGTGCTGCCCGGAACGGGCCGACAGTTCGGTGGCGCGCACGCCGGCGGGGTCGAGGAACGCAAGGACGGTGCCGTGCCGCGGCCGGACGTCCGGGTGCCCCTGCTCGGCCAGACGCCGGAACAGCTCCTCCTGCAGCGCCCGCATCAACTGGCCCGCCAGCATGCCCAGGTCGGGATCCCCGCGCTCCGCGCTCATGAGTGCCTCCCAGAAAATTTAATCACGAATCTTGACTATCAATGCCCGTGACTATAGCTTACTCCACGAGACGCGATCCACCGCACAGTGAGGGAACCCGGTCATGGCCAACGAGATCGACGCCTACGTCACGACGAAGCTCGACCCCAGGTACACCGAGATCCTCGCCGCGCTGCGGGCGCTCATGGCCGAGGGCGCGCCCGGCGCCGCCGAGTGCCTCACCTACGGCTCACCCGCCTGGCGCGGCAACAAGATCCTCGCCGTCATCAGCCAGAGCAAGACCCATCTCACCTTCGCGTTCGAGCGCGGCGCCGAGTTCGACAACGAACACGGCCTGCTGGAGGGCGTCGGCAAGAAGACCCGCCACGTCAAGATCAAGTCACTGGACGGGATCAACGAGGACGCCCTGCGCGGCTACATCGCCGAGGCCGTCCGCCTGGACCAGGCTTGACCCACGCCCGCGCCCCCGGCACTATTCCGGGGGCGCACGTTCGGCGGGGGGCGCGGCCGTCAGGTCACGTCCGTCGAGTGGGCCAGGTCCTTCTGGGACTCGACGTCCGCCAGCCGGTCGCTCAAGGCCGCGTGCACCCGGCCATAGGCGTCCGACCCCAGCAGCAGGCGGCGCGGCGGGACGTCGAGCGCGGCGGCGTCGATCATCGCGGCCGCGACCTTGGCCTGATCGCCCGGCATCTCGTCCACGGGCACCCTGTCGCCGCGCATGATGCCCGGGTTGGACGCGTACGCGGCGTGGACGGCGGCCCGCCGCACGGCGGAGTAGAACGAGGTCCGCACCATGCCCGGCTCCACCAGGGTGGTGCGGACGCCGAACGGCTCCAGCTCGGGGGCCAGCGCCTCGAAGAAGCCCTCTATGCCCCATTTGGTGGTGTGGTAGAGCGAGAACCCGGGGAAGGCCATGTGGCCGCCCATGCTGGACATCTGCAGGATCCGGCCCCCGCCCTGGGCGCGCAGATGCGGGACGACCGCCCGGACGAGCTGGATCGAGCCGGTCAGGTTGGTGGCGATCAGGTCGTCGATGTGGTCGTCGGTGAGTTCCTCGGCGGCCCCGGCGACCCCGTAGCCGGCGTTGGAGACGACGACGTCGATGCGGCCGAGGTCGGCGAACGCCGCGTCCACGACCTCGCGGAGCCGGGCGGTGTCGGTCACGTCCAGCGATCGCACCCAGAGCCGGTCGCCGTACCCGGCCAGTCCGGCGAGCCGGCCCGGGTCGCGGAGGGTCGCCGCGACGCGGTCGCCGCGGGCGAGCAGCTGCTCGGTCAGCTCGCGGCCGAGACCGCGGGACGTTCCGGTGATGAACCATGTCCTCATGCCTCCATCACACGGGGGCGGGGGCCGGCGAACAACGACGAAACCGCGCACGACCGACAGGCCCGGCCTGTCGACCGAGGTCACCACCGGCGACGGGGTGCGTAGGATCGGTGGGGCCATGGAGCTCCGGCAACTGGAGTATGTGCTGGCCGTCGCGGAGGAACTCCACTTCGGCCGCGCCGCCGCACGCCTGCATGTGACGCAGCAGTCGGTGAGCGAGCAGGTCCGCCGGCTGGAGCGGGAGCTGGGCGGTCCGCTGTTCGCGCGGACCAGCCGGCGGGTGTCCCTCACCACGGCCGGTGAGGCGTTCCTGCCCGAGGCCCGGCGGGTCGTCGACGCCGCCCGGCACGCCCTGGACGTCGGACGCCGCGCCGCCCGCGGGGCGACGGAGATCCGCGTCGGCTACGCGGACGACCTCGGCCCGCGGCTCTTCGGCCTCGCGGTGCCGCGCGTCCCGTCCCTCACGGTGACGCCCCGGCCGATGACGACACCGGAGCAGATCGCGGCCCTGTCCGAGCATCGCCTCGACCTCGGGCTCGGCTGGACGCCGGACGTCGGCGCCGGCCTGTCGAGCCTGCTGGTCGCCCGCGAACCGCTCGTGGTCGCGCTCGCCGAAGGCCATCCCCTGGCGGGCGAGACCGCCCTGGACCCGGCGGACCTGTCGCACCGGCCGCTCGCCGTCGTCCCCCGCGCTGTGAACCCGTTGCTGCACGACCGCATCATCGGGCAGCTCGTGACCTGCGGCGTGACCGTCAACGTCCATCAGGAGATCCCCAGCCTCGACCGGATGCTGCCGCTCGTCCTCGCCGGCTCGGCCCTGGGGATCACCGTTCCGAGCGCGGCGGCGGCGAACGCGGTCGCCGGGGTCGTCTACCGGCACCTGAGCGAACCGAGCCCCTATATCGACTGCAGGCTCATGTGGCGGGCCGGCGACGCGGGCGGGGCGGTCGCGGAGCTCGTCGGGGTCGTCCGCGAGCTCCGCGACTCGGGTGCGTTCCTGCCGCCCGACCTGCCCGGCGGCGCCTGACGCCGTTCAGCGGGTGCGGATCACCGCCTGCCCGTCACGGCCGTCGTTCACCCATCACCCCTGGTCACCGAGATGGGGCCCGAGCCGACCGGGCCGATGGTGAGGAGCCGGCCGGTGGCGTCCCGGCCCGTGGCGCGGGGGGCGCGGGCGTGGGGTCCGCCGACGCGGTGGTCGCGGGGGTCGGCGTCGCCGAGCTCTATGACGAGCCGGGCCGAGGTGTTGGGCGGCACCTCCACGTCCAGCCGGTAGCGCCTCTCCCGGTTCAGCGCGACGGAGACCGGGCCGCGGATCGTGGGGACGCGGCCGGAGAGCCGGGTGAGGCCGCCCGGACGGGGCCGGACCTCGATCTCGGCGGCACCCGGCGCGGTGACCCGCACGCCGAGGATGTGGCGCGGGATCACGTTCGCGGGTGCGGAACCCCAGGCGTGGGAGAACGTCATGTTGGGCTTCAGGGACGGGTCCCACGCCTCGGCGACGATGGTCGCGCCGAGGTCGTCCATCATGTGCAGCCACGAACTGCGGCCGGTGGCCGTCATCAGGCCGATCGCGGCCTTCGCCTGTCCCGTGGAGAAAAGGGCGTCCAGGAGGAACTGCGCGCCATAGACGCTGACCTCCATACCGCCGTCCGCGAGGGTCTTGCCCAGGGCGCGGACGACGGAATCGGGAACCGTGCCGGGTCCGGCTACGCCGAGCGCGACCGGGTAGGCGGTTGCGTGCTGCGCGCTGTGGCCGGTGCCGACGCCGTCGACGAACCGTCCGTTCGAGGCGTCCAGAAGCTTCTCGCGCATTGAGGCGGCGAGCTTGTCGGCCCTTCCACGCCAAGTCTTCGCGTCGCCGGTCTTGCCCAAGACGGCGGCGATGTCGGCCATGGCGGTGAACGCGGCGTACTGGCAGGCGTTCACGACCGTGTTGACCTCGGTGAAGACGTAGCCGTCCCGGTTGGACACCGGCCAGTCGACCAGGTCCTGGGTGGGCGAGTTGGGATTCTTGTGGACGAGCCCATCGTCGCCCAGGTGCGACGTCAGCTGCTTGGCGGCGAGGACGTCGTAGTCGGCTGCGAGTTGCTCGGGATCACCGGTGTGCAGGTAGTCCCGCCAGGCCGACATGACGTTCATCAGCCGGTACTCGGTCGGCCAGGTGGGGTTGCGCGCCAGGAACACATCGGAGGCGCGGGCCAGCGCGAACGACCGCTGCACCCCGTACTCGGACGCCTGGTTGATCAGCGCGTCCCCCTCGTAGGGGCCGCGTTCGCGTGTCGGGGTGTCGATGTAGAGGTCGCCGCGCGTCGCCTCGATCGAGTAGCGGCACAGCTCGTACACGCGGTCGAGGCCGGGGTCGGAACTGGAGAACGAGGCGTCGGAGTCGCGCCAGCCGACGCGCCAGGCCCGTCCCGTCACCGCGTGCGACAGGACGGGTCCGTCATCGCCGGGCGAACCGCCGCCGCAGGTGAGCTGCGCATAGCGGAACCCGCGATAACCCCAGTGCTCGATGGTCTGGTCGCCGTCGCGGAGCGTCCAGATCTCCCGGTAGGTGACGCCTGCGCGCAGCGCGTGCCTGACGGTCCCGTCGCCGTTCAGCTCCTCGCCGAGCCGGACTTCGATACTCTGCCCGGCCTTCCCGCGCACGGAGATCCGCAGGCCGCCCACGATCTCCTTGCCGAGATCCACCAGCCAGGTACCGGACGAGACCTCCCGCACGGACTCGGGCCGGACGTCGTGCAGCCCGACCGGCTCGATCAGCGCCGGCTCCAGCCCGTCGATCGGCGCCTTGACCGCCGCGGACTCCCAGCCGGCGTCGTCGAAGCCGGGACTCGTCCAGCCGGTCGGTTCCTCCCGCATGTCCCAGTACTCCTGGGGGCCGTGGTAGTAGCCGGTGCCGAACGTCCCGCCGTCGCGCAGCAGCCCCGCCTGGCGGCGCGCCTTCCACTTCGCGCCGCTGCGGACGGTGGTGGTCGTCCCATCGGCGTAGGTGACGACGAGCTGGGCGAGGAACCGTTTGTCCTGGGTGGTGAAGGCCAGGGCGGCGAGCGCGTTGCGCCGTCCCGGCATCAGCGAGCCCGTCACGTCGAACGAGTGGTAGCGCGGTGCTCCGGCCCCATGGGGCGCGGACGCGAAACCGGCCACCTCACCGTTCACCCAGATCTTCGCCGGGTACTGGCGGGTCGGCGTCGGCGACTGGGCCGCGACATGGAGCACCGCGGCCACGATCTGCTTGCGCGGCGGAGTGAACTCCGTGCGGAGCAGCGCCCAGTCGTCGTCGGGCGAACCCGCCGACGAAAGGGCCGACTGCCCCTTCCCGAGAGTCAGGGCGCCGTCGGCCACGGTTCCGGCGGAGAAGGTGCCGCGCCCTTCGGTGAAGTCCTCGTCGATGACGACCTCGCCGCCGGGCCCGGTGAAGGTGACGCGGTCCCATGCGTTCGCCTCGGTGGAACCGTTGCGCATCCCGACCGTGCCCGTGCGGTACGTCGCGTCGGTCGTGCCGTCGACCTCCGCGCCGTCGATCGACGTCGTGAACGTGGAGCCGGCCATCTCGACGGTGACGTCGTACCAGCGGTCCGTCTCGATGGGGATGACGAGCCGCTTTTCTTCCAGCACCCGGTACGACCCGTTCACAAAGACGTGCTTCTTCAGCACGCCGGGTGTCCCGGCGCGGAGCTGCCACAGGTAGTTGGCGCCCGTCCCGGACGCCCGGAACCACACGCTCGCCGCGACCGAGGTGATCCGCACCCTGGCCTTGAGGACGCCGTCGCCCGGGCTCGGCGCGGCGGACGTCCAGATCGGCTCGGCCGTCCACGCGCCGACGCCCGTGGCCAGCAGCGCCGGCTGCGACCAGCGGGACGACCGGTGCCCGTCGAACGTCCGGACACGCCACCAGTAGGCCGTCCCGGGCGAGAGCGCCGGCCCCCCGTACGGCACGGCGACGGACGCGCTGGACGCGACGCGGCCGCTGTCCCAGAAGCGCGGGCCGCGCTCGAGCCGGGCGGGGGTCGTGGCGAACTGGACCTGGTGGTGCGTCTGCCTCGTCCCGGGCCCGAGGTCGGCGACCTGCCAGCTCAGCCTGGGTTTGGCCGCCGTGACCCCGAGGCCGTCCGGCAGCAGGGAGGTCAGCAGGCCGGACGGCGTGCGCCGCGCCGCGCCGCCCGAGGGGGCCGCCGACGCGGTGCCGGCGGAGCCGAGGACGACCACGCCGGTCGCCCCGGCCGCCGACGCGCCGAGGAAGCGGCGCCGGCTCATGTCGTTCGGGGTCACGCCGCCCTCCCCTCGAACGTCCAGTCGCCGGAGCCGATCTCGAAGACCGCCCGGCCGTTCTGGACGCCGATCCACGTGGCGTCCTCGGGGGCGCTCGGCCGTGCCGACCCGCCCGGCATGGGGATCTCGACGCGGGCCCTGGTGCCGGGCGGGACGGTGACGTCCAAGCGGAGTCTCCGGCCGGTGCGGCGCCAGGAGGCCGCGGCATGACCGCGCGGCGTCTCGTAGGTGGCGGCGGCGTGGGTGATGTCGCCGACCACCGAGGGCCTGATGAGGAGGGTCTCGAAGGCGATCGAGTCGTCGGTCTGTCCGAGGCCGGCGAGACCGGCGTGGAACCATTCGTCGATCGCGCCGAGCATGAAGTGGTTCTGGGAGTTGCCGGACGTGGGGCCGTCCCAGTTCTCGGTCAGCGATGTGGCGCCGTGGACGACCTGGTAGCCGTAGCTGGGGTTGCCGGTCTGCACGGCGAAGGCGTGGACGACGTCGTCGCGGCCGGCGGCGGACAGGGCGTGGAACACCGACGGCAGTGAGATCTCGCCGACGGTCAGGTGGTAGCCGTTGGTCTTGATGCCGTCCACGAGGTGGGCCAGAACCGCGTCCTTCTTGCCGGCCGGGACGACCCCCATGTCGAGCGCGAGGGCATCGCATGCCTGGCTGCCGGACCCGTAGGTGTCGCCGGTGGCGTACTCGGCGTGGAACGCCGAGCCGATCTCGCCCGCGAGCGCCTCGTACTTCGCGGCGTCGGCATCCTCGCCGATGACCTCGGCGATCCGGGCGAGGGCCGACACGGCGCGGTGGTAGCCGAACGTGGCGGTGACGCCCTTGGGGGTGCTGGTGTCGAAGGCGATCCAGTCGCCGAGGCCGTAGTCGAGGAGATGCCCGTCCGCCTTCCCGGACAGGTAATCGACGTAGCGGACCATGTTCGGGTAGTACGCGCGGAGCGTGGCGACGTCGCCATAGGCGCGGTACATCTGCCAGGGCGCGAACACGATGACGTTGCCCCAGTTGGGGTCGTCCCTGAACCCGCCGGAGAACACCGTGAACTCGGGCGCGATGTCGGGGACGAGGCCGTCCTCGGTCTGGGCCTCGGCGATGTTGCGGACGATCGAGCCGTAGTAGGCGGTGACGTCGTAGTTGCGGGCGACGGCGGGGAACACCAGGTTGGCCTGCTCCAGCCAGCCGAGCTTCTCGCGGTGCGGGCAGTCGGTGAGGACGGAGTACATGTTGCCCTGCACGGCCCGGTCGATGATCTTGTGGATGTCGTTGAGGAGACCGTAGGAGCTGGTGAACGAGCCGGCCTTCTCGTTGGCGGCGCGCAGCACGATGCCGGTGACCGTGTCCTCGTCCGGCGGGGACGGCAGCCCTTCGAGCTGCAGATAGCGGAACCCGTGGTAGCAGAACCGGGGATGCCAGGTCTCGGTGCCGTCGCCGGAGAGGGTGTAGGTGTCCCAGATGGGCGAGCCGGTGGTGTGCTGGCTGACGGTCCCGTCGCCGTTGAGCAGTTCGCCGGGACGCATCGTCACCGTCGTCCCGGCCGGCCCGCGGACGCGCAGCCTCGGCCAGCCGGCGATGTTCGTGCCGAGGTCGACGACGTAGACGCCGTCCCGCGGCTCGGTGATCTTCTTGGTGCGGAACTCGTCCACGGGCTCGATCGGCGGCGACGTGCGGGCCGCGAGGCTCGCGGCCGGTGACGCGACGGTCATCGCGTCCGCCCACTCCCCCGGGGTCCGGCGGGCGTCGTGGTCCTCGCCGCCATACCAGCTGGAGAACGTGGTGGCGCCGAGCGCCGTCCGCCACGATGTGTCGGACGCGATGACGTCCCGGGAGCCGTCGGTGTAGGTGATCTCGAGCTGGCCCAGGAACGCCGGCTTGCCGTCGGAGCGGGTGAGCTTCTGGTAGCGGCCGGGGGTCGGCGGCACATGTGCCATGCCGGGGCCGAGTTCTACCTGGACGATGTTGTCACCGCGGTGGAGCAGCTTCGTCACGTCGTAGGTCGAATAGACGAGCCGCTTGCCGAAGGTGGAGTACGGCGGCTCCAGTACGGCGTCGCTGACCGGCCTTCCGTTGACCGTGATGTCCAGGACGCCGAGGGCCGTGGCGTACAGGCGTGCCGTGCGGACGCGCTTGCCGAGCCCGAACTCCCGCTTGAAGACGGGCAGCGCCTCGGGCGAGCGGTGCAGCGGCGGCGGCGCCTCCCGCCCCTCGACCGTGGCGGCCGTCTCGAACGCCTCGCCGTCGACGGACGTCTGGACGGTGAAGTCTTCGGGGAAGTTGGCCGTCTTCTCGTCGTCGGTCGTCACGTCCGTGCGCGGATAGAGCAGGATCCGGTCGAACCGCTGTTCCTCGCCCAGGTCGATCTGGATCCAGATCGGCTCGGTGAGGTCCTGTTCCCTGCGCTCCATGCTCGTGTAGCCGAAGGGTGCGGCGTCGGTGGTGAGCGAGCCGTCGGTGACGGCCTTCGGCTCCCACTGGCCCGGGACGGTGTAGCTCTCCGACGCGGTCACCGGTGCCCTGAGTGCCAGGTCGCTCCCGGACGGCCCGTCCAGGACCCGGATCTCGGCGAGCTGGAGCCGCGACACCTTGTACGGCCAGCCCTCCTTGATCGGGAGACCGAGCCGGGTCACGTTCAGCCGGACGTACCGGGCGGAACGGGCGGTGAACGCGACCGTCGCCGGGGTCGGCTCCGGGTCGGCCGACCACGTCTCGTTCCCGATCCACCGGGCCCTCCAGTCGGCCGCGGCGAGCAGCCCCGTCTCGAAGTGGGACGGCTCGCTCCAACGGGACGGGCGTCCCCGCTCGTCCCACACCCTGACCTGCCACGACGCCCGCTCGCGGGACTTCAGGGCGCGGCCCGCGTAGACGGCCGAGACCGCCGTTCCGGCGACCTTGCCGGAATCCCACAGGTCGGGGTGTGCCAGGCGGCGGTCCGTGCTCGCGACCCGCACCTGGTAGGCGGTCTGGACGGCGTTGCGCGGTCCCGCGGCGTAGCGCCAGCTGAGCGTCGGCTTCGTGTTGTCGATGCCGAGCGGGGACCGCAGGTGGTCCACCCGCGGATCCGCAGGACGCAGGGTCCGCGCTTTCGCGGGTTGCCTGGGGGCGGCGTGCGCGGGCGGGGCGGTGGCGCCGCTCGCGGTGACCGCCGCCGTGGCGACACCGCCGGCCTGCACGAACCGTCTCCTGGACAGTTCACTCATTTCGGGCTCCTCAAGGGGTGGGGCGAACCGAGGGTGACGTGACCGGAGCCGGACGGCGGGGACGTCCGGCGGCGCGGGGGGCCCGATCTCTGGACCGGGCCCCCGCGCGGACGGGTCAGCCTGTGGTGAAGCGGCTCGTGGGGAAGTGGCTCGTGGTGAAGCGGTACGAGCCGGAGCCGACTTCGAAGACGGCGGCGCCGTCCTGCATGCGCAGGAACTTCGCGCCCTCCTGGGTGACGTCGCCGGCGTCGGCGGCCGGCACCCAGACCTCGGCGGTGGTGTTGACGGGGACGGAGACGTGGAGGGTGAACGTGTCGCCGTCCAGCGACCAGCGAGTGCGGACCGGCCCGTAGACCGAGTCGTAGACGGCGTCCGCGCGGCGGACGTCACCGCCCGGCCTGGGCCGGATCACCGTCCGGCGGTAGCCGGGCTCACCGGCGCTGATGCCGGCGATGTGCTGGTACATCCACTCGCCCACGGCCCCGTAGGCGTAGTGGTTGAAGGAGTTCATCGCCGGGTCCTCGAAGCCGCCGTCCGGCTTGATGGAGTCCCAGTGCTCCCACATCGTGGTCGCGCCCTTGCCGATCTGGTACCCCCAGGACGGGTACGTCTTCTGCTGCAGCAGCCGGTAGGCGACATCGGTGTGCCCGGTCTGCGTGAGCACCGGCAGCAGTTCGGGCGTCCCGAGGAACCCGGTGGACAGGTGCCAGTCGCGGGCCTCGATCAGCTCGACGAGGCGGTCGGCGGCCGGCTTGCGCGCGTCCTCGGGCAGCACGCCGAAGGACAGGGCCAGCGCGTAGGCGGTCTGGGTGTCGCCCTTGACGCGGGCGCCGCCCTCGGTGACGTAGGCCGCGTTGAACGCGGCGCGCACCCGTCCGGCCAGGTCGGCGTAGCGCTCGGCGTCCGCCTCCTCGCCCAGCGCCCGGGCGGTCTCGGCCACCAGGGCGGCCGAGTGGGCGAAGTAGGCGGTGCCGATGACGTCCTTGGGCGTCTCGGCGTCGACGTTCAGCCAGTCGCCGTACCCGGACGCCGGGCGCAGCAGCCCGTCGCTGTGCTCCTCCAGGTAGCCGATCCACTTCCGCATGGCCGCGTAGTTGTCCTCCAGGACCTGCCGGTCGCCGTACGCCTGATACAGGTTCCACGGGACGGTGACGCCCGCGTCGCCCCAGCCGGCCGAGCCGCCGCCCAGGAAGCCGACCTTCGGCGCGACGTCCGGGAACGCCCCGTCGGCCGCCTGCGCGTCGCGCATGTCCCGCATCCACTTGGTCAGGAAGCGGGCGGACTGCATGTTGTAGGTGGCGGTGCGTCCGAAGACGTTGATGTCACCGGACCAGCCCATGCGCTCGTCGCGTGCCGGGGTGTCGGTCGGGATGCTCAGGAAGTTGCCGCGCTGCCCCCACGTGATGTTGCGGTGAAGCCGGTTGAGCATCTCCACGTCGGTCTTGAACGACATGGTGAACGGCTCGGCGGTGTGCATGACCCGTCCGGTGACGGCGTCGAGGTCGGGCGTGCCGGGGTAGCCGGTCACCTCCACGTACCGGAAGCCGTGGAAGGTGAAGCGGGGGGTGTAGGTCTCGGTACCGCCGCCCTTGAGGGTGTAGGTGTCGGTGGCCTTGGCGGTACGGAGGTTGGCGGTGTAGAGGGTGCCGTCGTCGTTGAGCACCTCGCCGTGCCGCAGCGTCACCTTCCGCCCCGCCTCGCCGGACACGCGCAGCCGCACCGTGCCCACCATGTTCTGGCCGAGGTCGAAGATGTGCACGCCCGGCTCCGGGCTGGTGATCTTCACGGGGTCGATCTCCTGCTCGACCCGGGTGGGAGCGGCCGCCTGGGCGACCGGGAGCGGATCGGCCTTCTCGTTCAGCAGGACCGGCTTCCAGCCCGGCGCCTCGAAGCCGGGGCGGCTCCAGCCGGGGGTCTGCTCGCGGGCGTCGTACTTCTCGCCCATCAGCAGGTCGGAGGTCTGGACCGGCCCGACGGCGCTGCGCCAGGTCGGGTCGGTGGCGATCCTCTGGGACGTGCCGTCGGTGTAGTCGATCTGGAGGTGGGCGCGGAACCACGGGCGGTCGCCGTACTGGCCGGGCCCGAAGATGGCGACGTGCCCGGCGTACCAGCCCGGCGCGAGGGTGGCGCCGATCGCGTTGCCGCCGCTGCGCAGCAGCCTGGTGACGTCGTAGGTCTGGTACTGGACGCGCTTGGCGTAGTCGGTCCAGCCGGGGGTCAGCTCGTCGCCCCCGACGCGGCGGCCGTTGATCTCGGCGGAGTACACGCCGAGCGCGGTCGAGTACAGGCGTGCCCGCGCGACCTTCTTGCCGACGGTGAAGTCCTTGCGGAGCTGCGAGGTGAGCCCGTCGGGCCCGGACGACACCGTCTCGAAGCTGAACCGGCGGTCGCCGGCGACGGGTTCGCCGTCCTTGTACGCCTGCCCGTGCTCGTAGCCGTCCTCGGTGTGGCCCCACCAGCCGATCGGCCCGGACGGCTCGGACTGCTCGACGTAGTACGTCCCGGCGGGAGCGGGAGAGTCGAGGGTGAGGGTGGCCTCGGCGTTGTCGGAATGATCCTCGACGCGGCGCCGCACGAGGACCTCCCCGCCGGGGCCCTCCTCGCGGAGGGTCAGCGTCACGTCCGAGCCGGAGGCATGCCACGTCGGCATCGGGATCGACACCGCCGTCACCGGCTTGTCGGAGGTGAACGTCTGCCCCTGCGTGCCCTCCTTGAGCTGCGAGGGGTCGTTCTGGCCGGTGAAGGAGGTGGGCAGCGGGAGCGGCGCGTCGTGCCCGATCCATTTCCCGGCGAGGTTCCCGCCGTCCATCAGGCCGGTCTCCCACCAGGTCGCCTTGCTCCAGTCGGAGGCGCGGCCGTTCCCGTCCCACACCCGGACGGACCAGTGGTAGCGGGTGCGGGGCTTGAGCTCCGGCCCGGCGTAGGGGACGAGAACGGACCGGTCAGAGGTGACCTTGCCGCTGTCCCACACGTCGGGCGACCCGAGCCGCCCCGGCGAGGACGCCACCCGCACCTCGTAAGCGGACTGGACCTGCCCGCGCCTGGACGATCCGAGCCGCCAGGTCAGCCGCGGGCGGGCGGCGTCGAGGCCGAGGGGGCGCTCGCCGTATTCGGTGCGGGTCTCCACGACCCGCACGGCGCCGCCGGGCGCGGCCGCCGCGGGTACGGCGGCGCCTCCGGCGGCGATGAGGAGGACCGATGTCGGAAGGATGAGAAGTCGGGACGGTGTTCGCCGCATGGCTTCCTCCGATTTTCGGGCGCGCCGGACCGGGCCCGCGGCCCTGTGGGGCGGGGCGCGGCCCGACGTCACCTCAGAAGTGGATCCCCCGATCCTGTGCGGTGTGCGTCAGGGCCTCACCTCGATGAGCTCGATCTCCAGGAGGTCGGCGACGGCCTTCAGGTCGGCGATCCGGTGGCCGGTGCCGAGGGCCCAGTGGTGGGCGACGCCGGTGGCGCTCCACGCGTCGGTCCACTCGCCCGGGTCGCAGCCGAAGTCGACGCGGGAGGTGGTGTTGCCGATCTGCAGCAGGGGGCCGTCGACGGTCTCGCCCTCGGACGCGGCGAACGCGAACCGGCCGTCGCGGCGCTGGATGATGCCGAACGCGGTGACGGGGCCGTGCTTGACGTCGAACTCGACGGACACGCCGTAGCCGCGTTTGCCGTGGTAGACGCCGAGGCCGCGCAACAGCGGACGGCGGGCGCCGATCGCCAGGTGGGCGGGCCCGTCGTGGCCCATCTCGACGTGGCCGCGGTGGAAGTCCAGGGCCTGCAGCTCGGTGAAGGAGCCGCCCGCGCCGAGCCGGTCGGCGATCAGCATGGCGAGGGACGTGCGCAGTTCGTACTCGCCGGCCGCCGGGATCCCGCGCGCGGTGAGCAGCGACGCGCCGAGGATCATCCCGGCGCCGAGCCGCTCGTGGATCTCGCCGTCCAGCCCCCGGTGGTAATAGGCGAGGCTGTCCAGCTCGAAGTCGCCGGCGAGCCGGTCGAGGCCGGCGGAGACGCGGGCCGCCCACGTCAGGTCGTCGTCGTTGACGGACGGGTCCAGCTCGAAGATCTTCTGCGCCTCGGCCTTCTTGGCGGCGGTCTCGGCGTCGGTCACCTTCTCCACCCGGACGCGCAGGTCGTCGAACTCCAGGACCTCCACGTGCCCGCCGAAGTTGGCGCTGACGAGCGTCAGGTCGGTGGAGACGTCCAGCATGCCCGGGTAGAGGTGGCCCATCAGGCCGTGCCGGCCGCGGCGCAGCGCGGCTCGGACGCCGGCGGCGCGGACCCAGCGGCCGATCTTCGTCCAGGCCCGTTCGTCCTCCAGGTAACCGGAGACCGAGCGGAACGGGACGCCGCACCGCTGGAACGCGTTCGCCATCTCGGGCAGCGGGCAGGCGCCGCAGTAGGCGAGCCACTGCCCGGTGTCGAAGGCGGCGTGGTCCATCGACTCGGTCGGCTGCAGGTTGATCAGCAGGACCGGGGCGTCCGCCCGCTGCGCGACGGGGACCAGCATCGTCGCGGTCATGTAGGTGGTGAGGAAGCCGACGATGATGTCGCAGCCGGCGGCGCGGAGTTTCTCGGCGGCCGCCGCGCCCTCCTGCGCGTCGGAGATGAAGCCGGCGTCGACGACCTCGGCGCCGAGTCCGCGCATCCGTTCCGAGACCCGCTCGGCGGACCGCTGGAGCTGCGGCAACAGGTCCGGGAACTGGGGCCAGTAGGCGCCCAGCCCGCCGGCCACCAGGCCGACCTTCACCGGCGGCCCGGTCACCGGCCGGGCGGTGTTGTCTGTCATTCCTGTCCTCCTGTCGGTCAACGGGCCGCGGCGCCCCAGGGCGGGCCGCGGCTTCCTCAGCGCAGGAACACTTCCTCAGCGCGGGAACACTGCTTCAGTTCGGGACACGCTTCAGTCCGGGGACGGCGCGTCAGCGCAGGAACGCCGCGGCGACGCCGGCGTCGACGGGGATGTGCAGGCCGGTGGTGTGGGTCAGGTCCCCGCCGGCGAGGGCGAAGACGGCGGCGGCGACGTGCTCGGGCAGCACCTCGCGTTTGAGCAGCGTCCGCTGGGCGTAGAACTCGCCGAGCCTGTCCTCCTCGACGCCGTACACGGCGGCGCGCTTGGCGCCCCAGCCGCCGGCGAAGATCCCGGAGCCGCGGACGACGCCGTCGGGGTTGACGCCGTTGACGCGGATGCCGTGCTCGCCGAGTTCGGCGGCCAGCAGCCGCACCTGGTGGGCCTGGTCCGCCTTGGTCGCACCGTAGGCGATGTTGTTCGGTCCGGCGAACACCCCGTTCTTGGACGAGATGTAGACGATGTCGCCGCCCATCCCCTGCTCGATCATGACGCGGGCGGTCTCGCGGGAGATCAGGAACGAGCCGCGCGCCATGACGTCGTGCTGCAGGTCCCAGTCGGCGGCGGTCGTCTCCAGCAGCGGCTTGGAGATCGACAGCCCGGCGTTGTTGACGACCAGGTCGACGCCGCCGAAGGCGAGGACGGCGTCGCGGACGGCCGCGGCGACGTCGTCCTCGGAGGTCACGTCGGCGCCGACGGCGACGGCCGCGTCGAAGGGACGCGGGGCGTTCGCGCCGATCTCGGCGGCGACCTTCTCGGCGGCGGCGGCGTCCCGGTCGGCGACGACGACGCAGGCGCCCTCGGCGGCGAGGCGGCGGGCCGTGGCCGCGCCGATGCCGGAGCCGCCGCCGGTGACCAGCGCGACCCGGGCGGCGAGGGGCCTGGGCGCCGGCCCGCGGCGGAGCTTGGCCTCTTCCAGTTCCCAGTACTCGATGCGGAACTTCTCCGCCTCGTCGATCGGCGCGTACGACGACAGCGCCTCCGCGCCGCGCATCACGTTGATCGCGTTGACGTAGAACTCGCCGGCGACCCGCGCGGTCTGCTTGTCGGCGCCGAAGCTGAACATGCCGACGCCGGGCACCAGCACGATCGCCGGGTCCGCGCCCCGCATCGGCGGCGAGCCTGGGACGGCGTTCCGGTCGTAGTAGGCCGTGTAGTCCTCGCGGTAGGCGGCGTGGAGTTCCCGGAGGCGGGCGCGGACGTCGTCGAGCGGCGCGTCCGGCGGCAGGTCCAGGACCATCGGGCGGACCTTGGTGCGCAGGAAGTGGTCCGGGCAGGACGTGCCGAGCGCGGCGAGCCTGGGGTGCTCGGCGCGGGACACGAAGTCCAGGACGGTCTCGCCGTCGGTGAAGTGCCCGACCTGCGGGCGGTCGGTGGACGCCAGCCCCCGCAGCAGCGGGAACAGCGCCGCGGCGCGGGCGTGCCGCTCCTCGTGCGGCAGCGGCGGGTGGACGACCTCGCCGAACGGGTCCGGCCCGCCGTGCTCGGCGATGTAGGTCTCGGCGGTGCGGATGATGTCGAGGGAGTTGGCCTTGCACTCCTCGCTCGTCGCGCCCCAGGCGGTGATGCCGTGGCCGCCGAGGATCACGCCGATCGCCCGCGGGTTCGACTTCTTGATCTCGGCGATGTCCAGGCCGAGCTGGAAGCCGGGGCGCCGCCACGGCACCCACGCGACCCGGTCCCCGAAGATCCGCCGGGTCAGCTCGGCGCCGTCGGCCGCCGTCGCGATCGCGATGCCGGAGTCGGGGTGCAGGTGGTCGACGTGGGCGGCCTCGACCAGGCCGTGCATGGCGGTGTCGATCGACGGAGCACTGCCGGCGGGTCCGAAAAGGCAGTAGTCGAACGCGGCGACCATCTCGTCCTCGCGTTCGACGCCCGGGTAGACGTCGGCCAGGGCGCGCATCCGGTCGAGCCGCAGCACGGCCAGGCCCGCCTCGGTGAGGGTGCCGAGGTCGCCGCCGGACCCCTTCACCCACATCAGCTCGACGTCGCGGGCCGTCACGGGGTCGGTGACGGTGCCCTTCGCCGAGACGTTGCCGCCCGCGTAGTTGGTGTTGCGCGGGTCCGAGCCGAGGGTGTTGGCGCGTTCCAGCAGCCGCTCCACCTCGGGCGGGGTGGAAGTCATCGGTGCGTTCTCCTTCACGTCAGGCGCCCCAGCCGGCGGCCTGGCCGTCCTTGCGCTCTTCGGCGATCCGCTCGTAGTAGCCGGACGCCTTGTAGGCGGCGACCGGGTCCGGGGCCAGGCCCATCTCCTCGCGCAGTTCCGCCAGCAGCGGGCGGACGTCGGTGTTGTAGGCGTCCATGAAGACCGCGTTGGCTTCGAGTACGTCACCCGACGACTGCGCGGCCGAGAGCGCGTCCCGGTCCACCAGCAGCGCCTTGGCCGTGGCCTCCTGGACGTTCATCACCGAGCGGATCTGGCCCTGGATCTTCGGCTCGATGTTGTGGCACTGGTCGAGCATGAACGCCACGCCCGCGTCCGCGGTCTGGCCGGGCAGCGGGTAGCCCCCGCCGCGCACCACCTCGTACATGATGCGGAACAGCTGGAACGGGTCGGCGGACCCGACCATCAGGTCGTCGTCGGCGTAGAAGCGGGAGTTGAAGTCGAACCCGCCGAGCTTCCCCTCCCGCAGCAGGAACGCGACGATGAACTCGATGTTGGTGCCGGGCGCGTGGTGGCCGGTGTCCACCACGACCTGCGCCTTCGGGCCGAGCTTGATGCAGTGGGCGTAGGAGGCGCCCCAGTCCGGCACGTCGGTCATGTAGAACGCCGGCTCGAACAGCTTGTACTCCAGCAGGAACCGCTGGTCGTCGCCGAGCCGCTCGTAGACGGCGGCGAGGGCCTCGGCCATCCGGTCCTGGCGGGCACGGATGTCGTCCTGCCCCGGGTAGTTCGTGCCGTCTGAGAACCACAGCTTCAGATCGCGGGAGCCCGTCATGTCCATGATGTCGACGGCTTCGAGGAGATGGCCGAGCGCCTTGCGCCGCACGGCGGGGTCGGGGTTGGTGACGCTGCCGAGCATGTAGTCGTCGTCCTGGAAGACGTTGGTGTTGACCGCGCCGATCCGCACCCCCCTCTCCTTGGCGTGCGCGGCCAGCGCGGCGTAGTCGTCCACCTTGTCCCACGGGATGTGCACGGCCACGATGGGCGCGACGCCGGTGAAGCGGTGCACCTGCGCGGCGTCGTCGATCTTCTCCTGCGGGGTGCGCGGGACGCCCCGCTGGGCGAAGACCTTGAAACGGGTCCCCGAGTTCCCGTACGCCCACGAGGGAGTCTCGATCTGCTGGCGGCGCAGGGCCTGCTTCACCGCGCTGGTGTCGTTCACGATTACCTCTCTCACTCCAGTACTTCACTCAGTCCAGGTGGAAGACCTCGGGGAGCGGCCGCATCCCCTCGTCGGGGCGGCCGTCGAGGTCCTCGAAGTACTGCGCCATCTCCGCCTGCCACCGCGCGTTGACCTCGGTGCGGGCCATCCGCTCCTGCGCGGCCTCGAAGTCGTCGGTTTCCAGGTAGCCGACGAGGAGGCCGTCCTCGCGGAGGAACAGCGAGTAGTTGTGCCAGCCGGCGTCGCGCAGGGCCGCCCGCATGCCGGGCCAGACCGCCTGGTGGCGCAGCTTGTACTCCTCCAGGCGGTCCTGCCTGACCTTCAGCAGGAAGCAGATCCGCTTCCTGCGCGAAGAATCCGTGTCCATGTGCTCCGGAGTCCGTCTCAGGTGTCCACGGGTCAGAAGTCGTACTCGTCGATGTTCTTGGCGTCGAAGACCGTCGGCGGGCCGAGGATGATCTCGCCGTTGGCGCCGATGGTGCGCTCGCCGAGCGAGCCGGCCTTCAGCTTCTCGCCCTGCTTGCCGGTGATCTGGCCGGACGCCAGCGCCGCGGCCGCGTAGGCGGCGAGGTAGCCGAGGTCCTTCGGGTCCCACAGCGCGAACGACTCGACCGTGTCGTTCTTGATGAACTTGCGCATCTGGTTCGGGGTACCGAGGCCGGTCAGGACGACCTTGCCCTTGTATTCGGAGCCGGAGATGTAGCGGGCGGCGGCGGCGATGCCGACCGTGGTCGGCGAGATGATGCCCTTGAGGTTCGGGTACGCCTGCAGCAGGCCCTGCGTCTGCTGGAACGACTTCTGGTCGTTGTCGTCGCCGTAGGCCACCTTGACGAGCTTCATGCCGGCGTACTCGGGCTTCTTCAGCTCCTCCTTCATGAACTCGATCCAGGTGTTCTGGTTGGTGGCGTTCGCGGTCGCCGACAGGATCGCGATCTCGCCCTTGTGGTCGATCTGCTCGGCGAGGAGCTTGACCTGGCTGCGGCCGATCTCCTCGGAGCTGGCCTGGTTGATGAACACGTCCCGGCATTCGGGGTTGGTGTCGGAGTCATAGGCGACGATCTTGATGTCCTTCGCCATCGCCTGCTTGAGCGGCCCGCACACAGCGTTCTCGTCGTTGGCGGCGATGAGGATCGCGTCGTGCTGCTGCTGGATGAGCGTGTTGATGTAGGACACCTGCGAGGACGCCGACGCGTCGGACGGGCCGACCTCCTTGGCCTCCGCGCCGAACTCCTTGGCCGCCGCGATGCCGGCGTTGTCGACGATCGTCTCGTAGGGGTTGTTGACCTGCTTCGGCAGGAACGCGATCTTCAGGCCCTTCTTCAGGGGCGCGTTCGGATCGGCGGTGGCGTTCCCGCCGGACTTGCCCTCCCCGGAGGCGGACGAGGAGTCCTTGGTGGTTCCGCCGCAGGCGGCCAGGCTGAGAGCCAGGACGCTCACCGTGGCGGTGGCCGCCAGCCGGGCCGCCAGCCGTCGCGGGGTGCGCAAACGAGTGGTCATCTGGGTGCCTTTCAGAAATCCGGGTCTTGCTTCGGGGGTGGGTGGACGCGGCAGGGGGCTTGCGGGGGTCCGGGGGCCGTCCCCCGGGTGGGCTCGCGGGGACGCCCCCCGGTCAGGGCACGGCGGCGGGGGTCGCGGGTCGCGCGCCCCTCCGTCTGCCCCGGGCCTCGCGCACCACGGCGATCAGCCGCGGCGTGAGGACGCTGATGATGAGCAGCAGGCCGGTGACGATCGACTGGACCTCGGTGGAGACGTCGTTGAGCATCAGCAGGTTGCGGAGCAGGCCGATCAGCAGCACCGCGGCGATGACGCCGCCGAGGGTGCCCTTGCCGCCCTCGAAGTCGACGCCGCCGAGCAGCACCGCCGCGATGACGGCCAGTTCCAGGCCGAGGCCGTTGTCGGCGCGGGCGCTGCCGTAGCGGAGCGTGTAGACGATGCCGGCGAACCCGGCGACCAGGCCGGACAGCACGAACAGGATCATCTTGATGCGCTTGACGCGGATGCCGGCGAAGTAGGCGGCGTCCTCCTGCGCGCCGATCGCGAACAGCGACCGTCCGATGCCGGTGGCGTGCAGGACGACGCCGGTGACGATGGCGAGCAGGACGAACAGCGCGATCGGGTACGGGATGGGGGTGCCGGGGATGGAGGAGGTCGCGAGGTCGGTGTAGGTGAAGGGGAACTCGGAGATGGCGCCGGTGCCGAGCGTCACGTACGCGAGGCCCCGGTAGAGGGTCATCGTGCCGATCGTCACGGCGAGGGACGGCAACCCGAGCCTGGTGACGAGCAGCCCGTTGACCAGGCCGCAGACGACGCCGACGATCAGCACCAGCGGGATGATCGTCTCGATCGCCATGCCGCCGTCCCACATCTTGCCGGTCAGCGCGCTGCACAGGCCGAGGATGGAGGCGACCGACAGGTCGACCTGCCCGCACACGACCAGCAGCGTCATCGGCAGCGCGATCAGTGCGATCTCGCTGAGGTCGAGCAGCGCGAACGACAGGTTGCCGTTGCTCGCGAAGTCGGGCGAGGATCCGGCGCCGCCGAAGAAGACCACGATCAGCAGCGCGGTGATGGCGGTCTCCCACCGCACCAGGTGTCCCAGTCGGCTCATGACCGGCCCTTCCCTTCCGGAGCCGCGGTCTCGGTGGTCCCGGCCGTGTCGATGTCCCGGCGCGCGTCGCCGCCGGGTCGCGGCTCCACGTCGTGGTGCGCGGACGACTCCAGCGATCGCTGTTTCAGCGCCCGGGTGACGCGCAGCGCCAGCAGCCGGTCGACGCTGATGGCCAGCAGCAGGAGGACGCCGGTGATCGCCTCCTGCCAGAACGAGTTGACCTTCAGCACCACCAGCACGCTGCCGATGGTGGTGAGCAGCAGCGCGCCGAGCGCCGCGCCGTACACGGTGCCGACGCCGCCGGTGATCGCGACGCCGCCGACGACGACGGCGGCGACGACCGTCAGCTCCCAGCCGTGCGCGGCGTCCGCGACGACGGTGCCGAACCGGGCGAGCCACAGCACCCCGGCGAGGCCCGCGAGCGCGCCGCTGACCAGGTAGGCGGTGAGGACGCGGCGGCGGATCGACACGCCGGCGAGCATCGCGGCCTCGGGGCTGGACCCGATCGCGTAGTACTCGCGTCCGGAGGAGTAGGAGCGCAGGTAGTAGCCGGCGGCCAGCATCACCACGACGGTGATGATCGGCAGGTAGGGGATGCCGAGGATGCCGTCGCTGCCGAGGCTGAGGACCGACGCCGGAAGCTCGGAGGCGCTGATCTGGTCGCCGTGGGCGATGCGGTAGTCGAGCCCTTGGATCACGTACAGCGTGCCGAGCGTGACGACAAGGGAGGGGACCCGGCAGAAACTGACGAGCAGGCCGTTCACCAGCCCGCAGGCCAGCCCGATGAGGACGCCGACGACGAGGACGAGCACGACGTTCCGGTCGCCGCCGGAGGCGAACTTGCCGGCGGTGAACGCGACGAGCCCGACGACGGAGCCGACCGACAGGTCGATGTTGCGGGTGACGACGACCATGCTCTGCCCGACGGCGAGCAGGACCAGGATCGAGGCGTTGAGGAAGATGTCCTTCACGCCCTGCTCGGACAGGAACCGCGGGTTGGCGATCGTGGTGCCGACGACGAGGACGACCAGGGCGCCGAGGATGCTGAGCTCGCGTGCGCGCAGCACCAGTTCGACCAGGCGGCGCCCGCCCCCGCGGGCACCGCCCGATCCCGGCCTGGCCGGTGACTGGGTGAGTACGGTCATCGGGTCAGGCCGCCCTTCCGGTGCCCGCGCGGCCGGTCGCGGCGGCCATCACGCTCTCCTCGGTCGCGTCCGCGCGGGGGATCTCGGCGGTGAGCCGGCCCTCGTGCATGACCAGCACGCGGTCGGCCATGCCGATCACCTCCGGCAGGTCGGAGGAGATCATGAGGACCGCGAGGTCCTGCGCGGCCAGTTCCGACAGCAGCCGGTGCACCTCGGCCTTGGTGCCGACGTCGATGCCGCGGGTCGGCTCGTCCACGATGAGGACGGCCGGCTCGGTGGCCAGCCATTTGGCGAGCACGACCTTCTGCTGGTTGCCGCCCGACAGGACGCCGACGGCGTCGGTGAGCCGGGAGTACTTGAGCTGGAGCCGCAGCCCCCAGTCGGCGGCGCGGCTGCGCTCCACCTTCCGGGAGATGAGGCCGCCGCGGCCGGTCTCGCGGCGCAGCGTGCGCAGCTGGGTGAGGCCCATGTTGCGTTCGATGGACATGTCCATCACCAGACCCTGCTGGCGGCGGTCCTCGGGGACGAGCGCGAGCCCCGCCGCCATCGCGGCGGTCGGGCTGCCGGCGGGCAGGGCGCGCCCGGCGACCTCGACGTTGCCGGCGTCCCAGCGGTCCACGCCGAAGATCGCGCGGGCGACCTCGCTGCGGCCGGCGCCGACCAGCCCGGCCAGCGCGACGATCTCGCCGCGGCGGACGTCGAAGGAGACGTCGGTGAAGGCGCCCTCGCGGGTCAGCCGGCTGACCTTCAGCGCGACCTCGCCGGGCGTCACGTCCTGCTTGGGGTAGAGGGTGTCGAGGTCGCGGCCGACCATGCGGCGGACGAGGTCGTCGGGGGTGAGGCCGTCGGTCGGGTCGGTGCCGACGAGGGCGCCGTCGCGCAGCGTGGTGACCCGCCGGCACAGCTCGAAGATCTCTTCCAGCCGGTGCGAGATGAACAGGACGGCGCAGCCGTGCTCGCTGAGGGTGCGGGTGACCGCGAACAGGCGGGCGACCTCCTGGCCGGTGAGCGCGGCGGTGGGCTCGTCCATGATGAGGACCCGCGCGTCCCGGGAGATGGCCTTGGCGATCTCGACGACCTGCTGGTCGGCGATCGACAGGCCGCGGGCGGGCTGCTGCGGGTCGAGCGCGACGCCGAGCCGCTGGAACAGCCGCGCGGTCTCGGCATGCATGGCGCGGCGGTCGATGCGGCCGAGGCCTGTGATGTGACCACGGGCGCGCGGCTGGCGGCCCATGAAGATGTTCTCGGCGACCGACAGGTCGGGGAACAGGGTGGGTTCCTGGTAGATGACGGCGACACCGGCGGCCTGCGCGTCGGCGGGGCCGTGGAAGGTCACCGGCTCGCCGTCGACGCGCACCTCGCCCGCGTCGGGGCGGTACACCCCTGCGAACGTTTTTACGACCGTGGACTTGCCCGCGCCGTTCTCGCCGGCCAGGGCGTGCACCTCGCCCGCGTGCAGCTCCAGGGTGACGCCCTGGAGGGCGCGCACGGCGCCGAACGACTTGCTCACGTTGACCAGTGCCAATGTCGGCGGCGCCGACCGGCCGGGTGCACCCATCGCGGCCCTCCTCGCGGGGCAGGTCTGTGACGAACGGATGAAAAACGTTTTAACCAGATGTTGCGGAGGACGCTAGAGTCACGCCGCGCAGCCGTCAAGAGGGAACCCGCCTCCAGATTCCGCCGAAACCCGCGGGAACCGCATTGCCACAGGGGCAGGGGAAGTTTTCGAAGTCGCTCCCCGGCCGCGTCCGGCACCCCGATGTGCCGACAGCGGGCTTGACACGTTTTAATTCGGTGACCAAAGTGAAGCGGCACACCACGCGGACGGACCGGGGGCACACAGATTGAGCACAGACGGCACCGGGCGCCCGGGGTCCCTGAGCCGGACCGTCGGCATCAAGCAGGTCGCGGCGCACGCCGGCGTCTCACCGGGGACCGTGTCCAACGTGCTCAACCGGCCCGAGCGGGTCGCCGAGCCGACCCGCATCCGGGTCGAGCAGGCCATCCGCGAGCTCGGGTTCGTCCGCAACGGCTCGGCGTCGACGCTGCGCGCCGGGCACAGCAGCACGATCGGGCTGATGGTCCTCGACCTCGCCAACCCGTTCTTCACCGACGTCGCCCGCGGCGTCGAGGACATCGCCAGCGAACGCGGCTACGCGGTGATCCTGTCGTCGTCCGGCGAGTCGGACGAGCGCGAGCAGCGCAACCTGCGGGTGCTCGCCGAACAGCGGGTCCGCGGCGTCCTGCTGACCCCCGTCGGCGACGACGGCGAGGCCGCCGACCGGCTGCAGGAGCGGGGCGTCCCCGTGGTGCTGCTCGACCATCCGACGCCCCGCGCCAACCAGTGCTCGGTCGCCGTCGACGACGTCGCGGGCGGCGAGCTCGCCGTCGGCGAGCTGCTGGACGGCGGCGCCCGCACGCTGGCGTTCGTCACCGGCCCCAGCGTGCTGCGGCAGTGCACCGACCGCCGCAAGGGCGCGCTGCGGGCGCTGCGCGCCGCCGGACTCGGCCGCGAGGTGATGCGCGAGGTGACGGTCGGGGCGATGAACGCCCGGTCCGGGCAGGAGGCGGCGCGGCGGCTGCTGGAGGCCGGCCCGCCGCTGCCCGACGCGATCTTCTGCGCGAACGACCTGCTCGCGCTCGGGGTGCTGCGCGTCCTGCTGCAGGCCGGGCTGAAGGTGCCGGCTGACATCGCGCTGATCGGGTACGACGACATCGAGTTCTCGGCGGCGGCCGCGGTCCCGCTGAGCTCGGTGCGGCAGCCCACCTACCAGCTCGGCCGGATCGCCACCGAACTGCTGCTGGAGGAGTGCGACGAGGCGGGCGGGCATGCCCACCAGCAGGTCATGTTCCAGCCGGAACTGGTGGTCCGCGAATCCAGCCGGCCTGCGAGCGGAGGCACCGCTGGAGGCACCCCATGACCGCGGGAGGCGCCACATGAAGGTCGCGTTGTTCCTCACCTGTGTGAACGACACGATGTACCCGGAGACGGGCAAGGCGATGGTGCGGCTGCTGCGGCGGCTCGGCCACGACGTCGAGTTCCCGCCGGGGCAGACGTGCTGCGGGCAGATGCACCTCAACACCGGCTACCGGCGTCAGGCCCTCCACCTGGTGAAGGGGTTCGCGGAGACGTTCGAGCCCTACGACGCCGTCGTGACGCCGTCCGCGTCGTGCGCCGCGATGATCCGCGACTGGCACCCGAAGCTGGCGCCGCGGACCGCCGGGGTGGCCTCGCGCGTGCACGAGCTGTCGGAGTTCCTCGTGGACGTGCTCGGCGTCACCGACGTGGGCGCCTACTACCCGCACCGCGTCACCTACCACCCGACGTGCCACTCGCTGCGGATGCTGCGCGTCGGGGACCGGCCGCTGCGGCTGCTGCGCGAGGTCCGCGGCATCGACCTCGCCGACCTGCCGGACGCCGCCGAATGCTGCGGGTTCGGCGGGACGTTCGCGCTGAAGAACTCCGAGGTGTCGGCCGCGATGTGCGCCGACAAGGTCACCGCCGTCCGCAAGACCGGCGCCGGGACGCTGTGCGCCGCCGACAACTCCTGCCTGATGCACATCGGCGGCGCCCTCACCCGGACGCGCGCCGGGGTGCGGACCGTCCATCTGGCCGAGATCCTGGCCTCCACCGAGGAGGACCCCTCATGACCTCCGGTTCCGCGATGCCGACGTACGTCGGGATGCCGTCCTTCCCGGACGCGGCGCGGCGCGCGGTGGCCGACACGCGGCTGCGCGGCAACCTCGCCCACGCGACCACCACGATCCGGGGGCGGCGCGAGTCCGCCGTCGCCGAACTCGACGACTGGCCGGAGCTGCGCGAGGCGGGCAAGCAGATCAAGGACCACGTCCTGGAGAACCTCGGCCACTACCTGCGGCTCCTGGAGGAGAAGGTCACCGAGGCGGGCGGGACGGTGCACTGGGCGCGGGACGCGGGCGAGGCGAACCGGATCGTCGCCGGCCTGGTGAAGGCGACCGGCGAGACCGAGGTCGTCAAGGTCAAGTCGATGGCCACCCAGGAGATCGGCCTGAACGAGTTCCTCGCCGGGGAGGGCGTCACCGCCTACGAGACCGACCTCGCCGAGCTGATCGTCCAGCTCGGCGACGACCGGCCGTCGCACATCCTCGTCCCCGCCATCCACCGCAACCGCGCCGACATCCGCGACATCTTCCTCCGCGAGATGGAGGACGTGCCCGAGGGGCTGACCGACTCCCCCGCCGCGCTGGCCGAGGCGGCCCGCCGCCACCTGCGCGCCAAGTTCCTGTCGGCGAAGGTCGCCGTGTCGGGCGTGAACTTCGCCGTCGCCGACACCGGCACCCTCGTCGTCCTGGAATCGGAGGGCAACGGGCGGATGTGCCTCACGCTCCCCGAGACGCTGATCTCGGTGATGGGCGTGGAGAAGATCGTCCCGGCCTGGCGGGACCTGGAGGTGTTCCTGCAGCTGCTCCCCCGCTCGTCCACGGCCGAGCGGATGAACCCCTACACCTCCGCCTGGACGGGCGTGCACCCCGGTGACGGCCCGCGCGACTTCCACCTCGTCCTGCTGGACAACGGCCGCACCGACACGCTGGCCGACGAGGTGGGCCGGCAGGCGCTGCGCTGCATCCGCTGCTCCGCGTGCCTGAACGTGTGCCCGGTCTACCAGCGCGCGGGCGGCCACGCCTACGGGTCGCCGTACCCGGGGCCGATCGGCGCGATCCTGTCCCCGCAGATCAGGGGAATCGGGTCGGACGTGGACGCCTCGCTGCCGTTCGCGTCGTCGCTGTGCGGGGCGTGCTTCGACGCGTGCCCCGTCGCGATCGACATCCCGGAGGTGCTCGTCCATCTGCGGGCCCGCGCCGTCGAGAAGGGCCCCCGCCATCCGCTGGAACGGGTGGCGATGACGGCGGCCGGGTGGACGCTGCGCTCCCCCACCCGGCTCGGGCTCGCCCAGCGCGCCGCGTCCGCGAGCCGCCGCGTCGTGGGGCGCGGCGGCCGGATCCGGCGGCTGCCCGGCCCGCTCGGCGCGTGGACCGAGACGCGCGACGCCCCCGTCCCGCCGCCCGAGTCGTTCCGCGCCTGGTGGGCCCGCACGGACGGCGGACGCAACGAAGATCACTCAGGGGGGAACCCGTGAACGCGCGCGAGGAGATCCTCCGCCGGATCGAGGAGATCGTGCCCGCCCGCCCGGCCGCCGAGGTCGCCGCCTCCTACGGCAGGATCGGCCGGGGCTACCGGCGCCGCCACCACGACGGGTCACCGGCTGCGGGCGTCCTCGACCTGTTCGCCGAGCGGGTCGCCGACTACCGCGCGACGGTCCTGCGGGTCTCCCCGCCCGACGTGCCCGCGACGATCGCGGAGCGGCTCTCGGCCCGTCCCGGAACCTACGGCGTGCCCGGCGACCTTCCCGCGGAATGGCTCGCCGCCTCCCGGTCGGGGGCGGCGGTCCCGCTCGTCCGGGACCCGGAGATCGCGTCGCTGGACGGCCTGGCGGGCGCGGTTACCGGCTGCGCCGCCGCGATCGCCGAGACCGGCACGGTCGTCCTCGACCACGGCGCCGGGCAGGGGCCGCGCGCCCTGTCGCTCGTCCCCGACTACCACCTGATCGTCGTCCTGGCCGATCAGGTCGTGCCGGACGTGCCCGAGGCCCTGGAGCGGCTCGACCCGCACCGGCCGCTGACGTTCGTGTCCGGCCCGTCCGCGACCAGTGACATCGAGCTGTCGCGTGTGGAGGGCGTGCACGGCCCGCGCACGCTGGAGGTGCTGGTCGTCTCATGAGCCTCGCGACCTTCGCGGCCGTCGACCTCGGGGCGTCCAGCGGGCGCGTGATGGCCGGACGCGTCGGCCCGGACACCCTGGTCCTGGACGAGATCCGCCGTTTCGCCAACCGCCCCGTCCGCGTCAACGGCACCCTGCACTGGGACATCCTCGGGCTTTACGGCAACGTCCTCGACGGTCTGCGTTCGGCCCCGCCCGGCCTGGCCTCGGTGGGCATCGACTCGTGGGCCGTCGACTACGGCCTCCTGGACGGGAGCGGGCGCCTGCTGGGAAACCCCGTCCACTACCGCGACGCCCGCACCGACGGCGTGATGGAACGCGTGCGCGCGGAACTGGGCGACGACCTCCTCTACGGGATCTCGGGCCTCCAGTTCCTCCCGTTCAACACGATCTACCAGCTCGCCGCGGACGACCTGTCCCGGGCGGGCACGCTGCTGCTGATCCCCGACCTTCTCGCCTACTGGCTCACGGGCGAGATCGGCGCCGAGCGGACCAACGCGTCCACGACCGGCCTGCTCGACGTCCGCGACGGCACCTGGTCGCGGGACCTGCCGGCGCGGCTGAACCTCCCCGCGGAGATCCTGCCGCCCCTCCGGAGCCCGGGCGAGATCATCGGGCCCCTCCGCGGGGACGTGGCGGCCGAGACCGGCCACCCCGGTCTGCGGGTCGCCGCCGTCGGCTCCCACGACACCGCCTCCGCCGTCGCCGCCGTCCCCGCCACGACCGCCCGGTTCGCCTACATCTCCTGCGGCACCTGGTCCCTGGTCGGCGTCGAACTGGACGCGCCCGTCCTGACCGAGGCGAGCCGCAAGGCCAACTTCACCAACGAGGGCGGCGTCGACGGGACGGTCCGCTACCTGCGCAACGTCATGGGGCTGTGGCTCCTCCAGGAGTCCCTGCGGACCTGGGGCGACGCCGACCTGCCCGCCCTGCTCGCCGAGGCGGAGCACGTCCCGGGGCTGCGCCGCCTCGTCGACCCCGACGACCCGGAGTTCCTGCCGCCCGGCGACATGCCGGCCCGCATCGCCGCGCACTGCCGCCGCCGCGGCTTCCCCGCGCCGCTCACCCGCGCCGAGACGGTCCGCTGCATCCTGGACAGCCTCGCCCTGGCGCACCGCGCGACGCTCCGCCAGGCGTCCCGCCTGTCCGGCCGGGAAATCGAGGTGGTCCACCTGGTCGGCGGCGGCAGCCGCAACGACCTGCTGTGCCGCCTGACCGCCGACGCGGCCGGCCTCCCGGTCGTCGCGGGCCCGGTGGAGGCGACCGCCCTCGGCAACGTCCTGGCCCAGGCCCGCGCGCACGGCGCCATCGGAGACCGCGCGGAGTCCCGCGCGCTGGTGGCCAGAACCCAGTCCCTTCGCCGCTACACCCCGTCCGGCGACGAGTCGGCCTGGGCGTCCGCCGCCGCCCAACTCGGCCTGGAGCGCTGAAGGCGACCGGCCAGGGGCCGGACGAGGATGTCACGACGACGAGACGGTTTACCCTCCCGAGGTTGACAGGGCACGCCCCAGGACGGTTGATAGCAGTGAACGTCGGGAGCTGTGGAAGGCATGGTCACGGAGGATGCCGGTCCGTGGGATGACGCGCTGGTGGGAGCGTCGCCCCACCCTATTGACGTTCCACCCGATAGGGTGAATCCCACCAATTCCCAGGAACCGAAACCATAAGCATGATCACGGCGTATCGGCCGCCTGTTGTCGCTGTTGGGGTGTTGACGTGACTCCACCTACACGTGAGAGCGCAGGCTTCCTGCGTCGTCGATCAGGCGACGGCTCAGAGGGCCAGCCCAGCCCTGGCTGCGATATTGAGTGCTGCCACGCGGTCGGCGTGGTCGCCGTATCCGCACGCGATGCACTCGAAGCCCTCCCGGTCGCGGTTCTCCTTGGCGACCTGCCCGCATTCGGGGCAGGTGCGGGAGGTGTCGCGGGGGTTCACTCGGATCAGCTCGCGACCGGCGCACTCTGCCTTGTGCGCGAGGATGTCCAGAAACACCCCCCAACCCGCATCGAGAATGCTCCTGTTCAGCCCCGCCTTGGCGGCTGCCCCGTTCGACTCGAAAGTGCCGTCCACGGCCGGCCTGGGCTTGGGGCGACGGACCATGCTCGCCAGGGCCAGGTCTTCGTGCGCGATCACGTCCGCGCCGCGCACCAGAAAGTTCGCGGCCTTGTGCGCGTGATCCAGACGCTGCCGCCGGATCTTGGCATGCAGCCGGGCCACCTTGCGAGCGGCCTGCCGATGCTTCTCAGCGCGATCCTTGACCTTGGTCTTCTTGGGGAACGCGTCCAGTTCACGTTGTGCGGCGGCGAGCCGAGAAGCAAGCGGCTGGGGATCCGTCCGCCGTATGCGAACAGCTCACCCCCATCCCGTCAGCAGGCGATCACCGAGGTTCATCGGCGCTCCGCGTCGAAGCCGGGTAAGCGAGTCCCCCGCTGGTCGAAGCCGGCGGCCTCCTCGCAAGAAGGGGCATGATGGAGGGTCGTGCGGCCCGCGACGCCGGGGCTCGGTCCGGCAACGCTCCGCTGGTTGGGCGACAGGTCGCGCTGCAGGAGATCGGCCGCGTTCTCGACGCGGCCGAGCGCGGCCACGGCTTCCTGGCGCTGGTCGGCGAGCCGGGCGCGGGCAAGACGCGGCTGCTGAACGAGCTGGCGGACGCGGCAATCGCGCGCAAGCTGCCGTTCGCGGCGGGCCGCGCGGCGGAGTTCGAGCAGGAGATGCCGTTCGGCGCCGTGGTCGACGCCCTCGACGACCGCCTCGAAGAGCACACCCTGAACCTGTCCCCCGCGGCGCTGCGGCTACTCGGGACGGTGTTCCCCGCGCTGGGCGACCTGACCGACCCGGCCCAGGTCACCGGCGGAGCCGGCTCCCCCGACTCGCACGTGGCCCGGTACCAGCTGCACCGCACCGTCCGGCACCTGCTGGAGGACCTCGCCGACCCGGACGGGCTCGTGCTGATCCTGGACGACCTCCACTGGGCCGACGACGCGACGATCGAGCTGATGGACCATCTGGTCCGGCATCCGCCGCGCGCGCGGGTGCTGATGGCGATCGCCTACCGGCCCGCGCAGGCGTCGCCGCGGCTGGCGGCGCTGGTGGACGCCGCGGGCCCGCAGGGCGTGCGGGTCACCGCCGATCCGCTCACCCAGAGCGAAGTGGCGGAGTTCCTCGGGCCGGGCGTGAGCCGGTCGCGCTGCGAGGCGCTGTTCAAGGCCAGCGGCGGCAATCCGTTCTACCTGGAGGCCCTGTCGAAGATGGGCGACGGGGCCGGCGCTGCGGGGCGCGACGGACAGCGGCCGCGGGGCGGGGAGAACGGCGTCACGAGCCTGACCGAGGTGCCGCCCGCGGTGCGGGCCGCGCTGCAGGTGGAGCTGAGCGCGCTGCCGCCCGAGGCGCTGCTGATGGCGCGTGGCGCCGCCGTCGCCGCGGACGTGTTCGAGCCCGCCCTCGCCGCGGTGGCCGCGGAGATGGAGCAGAACGCCGCCCTGACCGCGCTGGACGTGCTGACCGGCCATGACGTGGTCCGTCCCGCGCCGGGTGGGCGGTTCCGGTTCCGGCATCCGCTGGTGCGGCACGTCGCCTACGCCTCGACGGCGGCGGGCTGGCGGATCGCCGCGCATTCGCGGGTGTCGGCGCGGCTGTCGGAGCTGGGCGCCCCTGCGGCCGTCCGGGCCCACCACGTGGTGCGGTCGGCGCGGTTCGGCGACCGGGAGGCGATCGGGACGCTGGTGGAGGCCGCCCGCGTCGTCGCGCTCCAGGCGCCCGGCACCGCCGCGTACTGGCTGAAGGCGGCGCTGGAGCTGATGCCGGACGCCGCCGCGCAGGACCCGGACAGGTCCGGCTATCCGGACAAGGTGGAACTGCTGGTCGAGCTGGCCCACATGCAGGCCGTCAGCGGCCACGCCGAGGAAGGCCGCGAGACGGCCCGCACGCTGCTGCGGGTGCTGCCGCCCGACGACACCGTCCGCCGTGCCCGGACGGTCCACATGTGCGCGATCATGGAACGGCAGGTCGGCCGGATCCACGAGGCCCGCGCGATCGTCCTGGACGAGCTGCGCCGCACCACCGACCGGCAGACCCCCGAGGCGGTGCTGCTGCGGATCCGGCTCGTCGCCGACCGCATCCAGCGGGCGGACGGACGCGGGTCGCAGGCCATCCTGGACACCATCCCCGACAGCGCCCCCGGGTGGGGGCCCGGGCTGACGGCGGCGGTCGCGTCGATGCGCCCGATCGTCGCCTACGTCCGGGGAGAGGTCGAGGAGGCCATCGGCCACGCGCAGACCGCCGACGAGCTGTTCTCGGCCGCGTCCGACAACGACTTCGCCGACTGCCTGGACTGCTTCGCCTGGCTGGTGTTCGCCGAGTCGTTCCTCGGCATGTACGACCCGGCGCTGCGGCACGCGGAGCGGCTCGTGTCGATCACCCGGACGACGGGGCAGACGTTCATCCTCGGCTACATGCTCGCCGGGCAGTCCCGCGTCCTGGCGCAGCTGGGGCGCATGGAGGAGGCCGCCGCCCTCGCCGACGAGGCGGCCGCGGTCGGCCGTGACCTGCGCTCGCAGGAGGTGCTGGCCTACGGGCTGATCCAGCAGTGCCTGACGGCGAGCTGGATGGGCGACCACGACCGGGCGCTGCGGGCCGGTGAGGAGGCCGTCGCCAACGACACCGGGTCGGGCGAGTGGTGGACGCACATGGCGCACGTCGCCCGCGCCCTCGCGATCGTCAACGAGGGCCGGCTGGAGGAGGGCGCCGCCGCGCTGATCGCCGCGTGCGGCGACGGCACCCTCGGCCTGGACTTCAGCACGCTGGTGATCTGCGCGGAGGCGCTCGCGGGCGTCCGCGCCGCGCAGGAGGACGCCGCCGACGCCGCCGGCTGGGCCGACATCGCCGAGGCGATCGCCGATCCGAGGCTGACCGGTGACGTCGGCGTGGCGCGGCTGACCCGCGCCCACGCGATCCGCGCCGCGGACCCGGCCGCGTCGGCGGCGCTGGCCGCCGAGGCCGCCGACCTGCTCGCCAAGGCGGGGCGCCGCCCGGAGGCGGGACGCGCCGAACTGGCCGCCGGCATCGCGCACGCCGCCGCCGGCGACCGCGCCCGGGCCCGCGAGCGGGTCCGGGCGGCGGCGGAGACCTTCGAGGCGTGCGGGCTGCACGGGCTGCACGCCCAGGCCGTCCGCGAGCAGCGGCGGCTCGGCGTCCGGGTGCCCGCGCCGGGCGGGCGCTCCACGGCGGGGCAGGCCAAGGGCGGGAAGGGCGCGAGGGAGAAGCTGCCGTTCGGGCTGTCGCCGCGCGAGCATGAGATCGCCATGCTGGTCGTGGAGGGCTGCAGCAACCAGCAGATCGCCGAGCGGCTCTACCTGAGCGTCCGGACGGTCGAGACCCACCTGTCCCGCGTGTTCGCCAAGATCGGCGTCTCCTCGCGGGTCGGGGTGGCGACCAAGATGAACCGCCCAGAGTGAACCACACCGGCTGATTCCGACTCTTAGTTCACGTAGGTCCCGTACGTTCGGCCCGTCCGGCGGCGCACGTAAGTACGGGTTCTCCACGATGCCGCGCCGATGTACGCGTTTGGCAGGGTTGGGGCGTCAGGAACCGGAGGGGATGGACACATGGACCAGCAGCGGATCGCGCGCTTCACCCGCGCGGGCGTCGCCGACGCCGAGGTGTCCGCCCACCCCTTCGCCACCGAAGACGGGCTGGGGCTGGACCTGACCCGGTTCCGCCGCGCCGACTGCGACGACGTGGTCCTGCTGGTGCACGGGCTGACGACGTCCAGCGACATGTACATGATGCCGGAGCACACCAACCTGGTGAACTTCCTGCACGACGCCGGGTTCGGCGACGTGTGGGCGCTGGACTTCCGGATGAGCGGGCGGTTCCCCTACAACGCCGAGACCCACCGCCACGATCTCGACGACGTGGCGCTGTACGACCACCCGGCCGCGCTGGCCGAGCTGCGCCGCCACATCGGGGACCGGCGGGTCCACGTGATCACGCACTGCCTGGGCTCGGTGTCGTTCTCGATGGCGCTGTTCGCCGGGACGGTCACCGGCATCACCAGCCTGACCTGCAACAGCGTCTCACTGACCCCGCGGACGCCGGCCTGGTCGAGGATCAAGCTGGGGTACGGGCCGGCGATGATGGAGTACGTCCTCGGACCGTGCCAGCTCGACCCCCGCTACGGCACGGCGCCGGTGCTGACCCGCGGCTGGATGCTCGCCAAGGCGATCGCGCCGTTCCACCGCTCGTGCGACGAGCCCGCGTGCCACATGCTCAGCTTCATGTGGGGCGGCGGGAAGCCGATCTTCTCGCACGACAAGATGTCGCCGGTCACGCACGGCCGGCTGCCCGACCTGTTCGGGGCCTGCAACGTCCACTACTACCGGCACATGCACAAGATGGTGAAGGCCGGCCGGGCCGTGAAGTACGACCGCCGCGACCCCGGCCACGCGGACCTGCCGGACGACTACCTCGCGGACGCCGCGTCGGTCACCACCCCGATCCTGTTCCTCACCGGAGACCGCAACCACGTGTTCACCGACTCCAACATCGTCTGCCACCGCCTGCTCGAATCGGTCACGCCCGGTCTGCACGAGCTCGCGATCCTGCCCGGCTACGGCCACCAGGACCCCTTCATGGGCGCGAACGTCGACGCCGAGGTGTTCCCCCAGGTCCTCGACTTCTTGAAGCGGAAGGCGGGCTGACATGGAGCACGTGAACGCCGAGCATGTCGACGCCGTCGTCGTCGGGTCCGGGTTCGGAGGGTCCGTCGCCGCGTACCGGCTGGCGGAGGCCGGGCGGTCGGTCGTCCTGCTGGAGCGCGGGCAGCCGTACCCGCCGGGCACCTTCCCGCGGTCGCCCCACGAGCTGGGACGCGCGTTCTGGGACCCGGCCGCCGGGCTGTACGGAATGTTCGACGTGTGGCGCTTCAAGGGCTGCGACTCCGTCGTGTCGTCGGGCCTCGGCGGCGGCTCCCTGATCTACGCGAACGTGCTGCTGCGCAAGGACGAGCACTGGTTCGTCCACGACCGGCCGCTGCCCGGCGGCGGGCACGAGCCGTGGCCGGTCTCGCGGGCCGACCTCGACCCGCACTACGACGCGGTCGAGAAGATGCTGGGCGCGACGCCGTACCCGCTCGACCAGGTCCCCTTCGACGACACCCCGAAGACGCACGCGATGCAGGACGCGGCGGCGGAGCTGGGGCTGCAGTGCACGCTGCCGCCGCTGGCGGTCAGCTTCGCCTCCCAGCCGGGCGGGCAGCCCGCGCTGAGCCTGCCGATCGCGGACGCCGGGTACGGCAACATCCACGGCGTCCCGCGGCGGACGTGCCGGCTGTGCGGCGAGTGCGACATCGGCTGCAACGAGGGCGCCAAGAACAGCCTCGACCACACCTACCTGTCGGCGGCGGCGCACCACGGCGCCGACATCCGCACGTCCCGCGAGGTGAAGGCGCTGCGGCCGCGGCCCGGCGGCGGGTACGAGGTCGACTACGTCCACCACGCGGATCTGACGGCGAAGAAGAGCCGCCCGCCCGTCCAGACGATCACGTGCGACCGGCTGATCCTGGGCGCCGGCACCTACGGCACGGCGTACCTGCTGCTGAAGTCGCGGGAGGCGTTCCCCGGGCTGAGCGACGCGCTCGGCACCCGGTTCAGCGGCAACGGCGACCTGCTGACGTTCCTGCTGCGGGCCAAGGACCGCAACCGGGTCCGGCCGCTGAACGCCAGCCGCGGCCCGGTGATCACCACCGCGATCCGGCTGCCGGACGAGCTGGACGGCGTGCCCGGCGCGGGCCGCGGCGCCTACATCGAGGACGGCGGCTACCCCGGGTTCACCGACTGGATCGTCGACGGCTTCGACATCGGCAACGACTTCGAGCGTGCGGTGAAGTTCCTGTGGGACCGGTTCACCGACCTGTTCCGGGACGCGCCGGACACCAACCTGTCCAAGGAGATCTCGGACCTGATCGGCGACGGCGCCCTCACGGTCAGCTCGCTGCCGCTGCTCGGCATGGGCCGTGACGCCGCCGACGGGCGGCTGCAACTGAAGGACGGCCGGCTCGCCGCCGACTGGACGGCCGAGACCAGCGAGGAGCTGTTCAACCGGGTCCGCAAGACCATGCAGCGCATCGCGGACGTCCTCGGCGCCCACTACGCCGACAACCCGATGTGGTTCCGCAAGCGCATCATCACCGTCCATCCGCTGGGCGGCGCCCCCATGGGCGCCCACCCGGGCGAAGGCGTCTGCGACGCCTTCGGCGAGGTGTTCGGGTTCCCGGGCCTCTACATCGCCGACGGGGCGGCGATGCCGGGACCGGTGGGCCCGAACCCCTCGCTCACGATCGCCGCGCAGGCCGACCGGCTGTCGACGCGGCTGCTGGAGGACGCGTCCGCACAACGGGGTGCGGGCGGTTCCGCCACGACCGTCCCGTCTGCCACGGGGGCCGAGCCGGCCGGGGGAGCCGGCTCGCCGGACGGGGCGGGGAACGGCTCGGCGTACGGTCCGGATTCGGGGCGCCGCGGAGGGTCACGGGGACCGTCCACCGCGGCGGCGGACCGTACGTCGCTGTCGTTCACCGAGGAGATGAAGGGGTTCGTCACCTACGGGGAGACCGATCCGCGGATCGGTGAGATGGCCGACGGCCGCCGGCCGCTGTCGTTCCGGCTGACGATCACCGCGGAGGACACCGACCGGTTCCTGGCCGAGCCGGACCACGAGGCGCGCGCCGAGGGGTGGGTCGACGCCGCCGGCCACGGGGGCCGCTGTCCCGTGGAACGCGGCAGGTTCAACCTGTTCGTCGCCCAGCACGGCCCGGACGGGCCGGACGACGAGCGCGGGACGGACGACCGGCGGCTGATGAAGTACCGGCTGTTCTACACCGACGGCGACGGCGCGCGGCGCACGCTGAGCGGGCGGAAGGACGTCCTGCAGGGTCCGCCGACGCGGATCTGGCCGGACACGTCCACGCTGTACGTGCGGGTCCTGGACGGCCATGTCGGCGAGGACGAGGAGGACGGCGCCGAGGTCGTCGCGGCGGGTGTGCTGCACATCCAGCTGACGGACTTCGTGCGGCAGCTCACGACGTTCCGCACGTCGGGGCCGGACGGGGTGGAGAAGCTGCTGCGCTTCGGCAGGTTCTTCGCCGGTGAGCTGTGGGAGGTCTACGGCCCCGATCCCGTGTGAGCGGGAGGGGCCCACGGGGGGCCTAGTTCGTGCAGGCCGAGGGAACTGCGGGGTGCTCTCGGCCTGCACCTTTTCCGCCGGGGGCCGCGCGGGGGGTCGCGCGGCCTCCGGCCTGCTTACTGCAGTCCAGGCCCACTGCGCTCGCCTGGCGGCTCGCTCCGTGACCTGGCCTGTGCGACCGCGAATCGCTTCGCGATCTTCCCGGTGAGGCTCGCCTTCGGCTTAGCCTCACCGGTCAGGTCCCGCGCTCGCGTGCGGGGCCGGGGTCGTTGCCGAAACACGCTTCCGCCGCAGCCGGATGGCTTAGATGTCGCCGGCCTGGCGGGCCGGGCAGTTCGGGGGGCAGTTCTCGACGTGCGCGGGCAGCCAGCGGGTGAAGGACGAGAGCATGAGCCGGAACACCAGCCGCAGCAGGGGGCCGGTGCCGGGGATCAGCGGCTCTAGCTCCGCCTCCCAGCGGATGGCGGTGCCGGAGTCGCGGGCCTCCAGGTGGACGTCCGACCGGTAGCGGCGGACGGGGAGCCCCGACAGGGCGATGTAGCCGAAGTGCGTGTACGGCTCGTAGGCGACGGTCTGCTCACTGGCGGGCCAGATCTTCTTGACCGTCCCGACGCCGTATGCGGTCGTGTCGCCCTTGCGGGTCTGCTTGGCGGCAATGGGGAACTTGCCCCACGCGCCCCACGCCTCGGGGACGGCCAGATGCCGGAACAGGTCCTCGGGCGTGGCGGTGGACGTGGCGGTGGCCTGGATCATTACCGCAAGGTAGCCAGCCGGGCGCCGCGGCACAAGCGCTTCCCCGGGGCCGTGTCAGTGCTCACTTGCAAACGGGCCCGTCCCCGCCCGCACATGTCAGCCGCCGGTGAGGCGGGCGGTGTAGACGGCGCGTGCCGCGTCCAGCAGGTCGAGGTGGGTGACGAGTTGGTTCGGGTCGTCGATGCGGGCGGCGCGGCGGAGCAGGTCCTCCAGCCGGTCGAGGTACTCCAGGCACCAGCGCAGGTCCGCTTCGCGTGCGACGTGCCGTCCGTCCACGTGCAGGTGGACGGGGCTGGTGTGCGCGAACGCGCCGGAGTGGTGCATGGAGCGCTCGTGCTGCGGGCCGATGGCGACGGCGACGACATACGTCGGGCCGCCGGCGGTGAACTCGGCGGTGACCTCCCCCGGCGGGCCCTCGGCGAGGACGCCGCCCGCGGTGCGCAGTTCGATGCGGAGCACTTCAGGGCCGATCGTGCGCGCGGTGACGGTGACGCGTTCCCCTGGGGCGACGTCCAGGACGTCCCCTGGGCCGTGACCGTTCACGTCCAGTTCCAGCCAGGGGCCGGTGGTGGCGAACGTGCGTCCGCGGCGGATCGCTTCGGCGAAGGACGCGGCGGTCAGCGGGCCGTCCACCCGTGCGTAGACGCGTTCCCATCCGGGCGGGCTGGATTGGTTGCCGCGCCGCTGGAACGACAGCATCGCGTCGGTCCCGGCGGTGACGGCCAGGGTGTTGCCGGCGCCGAGCAGCCGCCGGTACACGATCGCGGTCGTCTGGATCGAGGAGTGGTTGAGGACGTCGAGGGAGTCGATGAGGCCGAGCGCGGCGTCGGCGACGATCTCGCGGGACGAACAGTTGCGGCCGCCGGCGAGCGCCGCGGCGGGCGGGTCGTCCTCGCTCATGGGGATGTGGAACGGGTGGCTGTACCCGAGGACGGCGCCGAGGTCGCGCAGTTCGCGGCAGCCCACGCCGTTCGGCGGGAAGTCGGCGGTGCCGAGGAACCCGGTGTGGAACCTCCCGGGCGGTGCGGTGACGCCGAACGCGTACAGGTGGCCGAGAAGGTCGTTGCGGTATTCGACGCCGAGGCGGGCGAGGTGGGTGGCGTCCGACCACGGCATGTCGCGCCCTGCCCAGTGTTCCAGGGCCTCGCGGTCGTAGACGCGCTGTGAGGCGACGTTGCCTGCGACGAGGTTGAGGACGTGCAAGTCCTCCCCGTGCTGGACGGCGGCGGCCTGCGCGGGCGTCCCAACGGTGTCGCCGGCCCAGTTCATGTGGACGTGCATGTCCCCGCCGTACCAGCCCCTGGCGGCGGCGTCGTAAAGCCGGCGCGGGGACAGTTCGACGAGCGTCTCCACACCCACGCCCGGGGCGACCTCGGTTTCGGCGGTGTCGTACTCCATCCCTCTGGTGACGCGCACGGTGAGGGGTTCTGCGGGCACGTCGAGGACGATGTCGTCGCCGTGGAAGTAGGGGAGGCGGTGGGCGTCGATCCGGTGCGGGGCGCCCGGCGGGTACCAGCCGTGCCCGTCGGCGCCCACGACCGTCCACCGGCAGGGGAGGCCGGCGCGCAGCCGGAGCCGTCCGGCGAGGGCCTGCCGGGTGAGCGGGCCCAGGGGGACGCGGGTCCCGTCGACGGTGACGTGGCCGTGCGACGTCACCGGGACGAGCCGCGCGCCGCGCGCCGGGATTTCGTGGTCGGCGCCGTCCACCCGGACGACGACCGGGGCGTCCCGCGAGGAGTCGATGAGCAGGGTGGTGCGGACGGGGTCGTCGTCCAGCACCGCCCGCGGGACGGCCTCCAGGGACACGCCGCCCGGTGTGACGCGCAGCGCGGGAAGGTTGTCCAGGACCCGGCCGCCGAGCGCGTCCCGGACGACCTCGTGCACGTCGAGGTCCAGGATGCGGGCGTCGATCTCCTCGTCGGACGCGCCGGGGTGCGCGTCGACGACCTTGCGCAGGCAGGTGATCCAGTAGTCGTGCTCGTCCATCAGGAAGGCGCTGGCGGCGATCTGCCGGACGTAGCCGATCGGGTCCTCACCCCAGGTGGGGCCGTGCTCGCGCAGCAGCGCCCGGTACTCCTCCAGGGCCCGCTGGACCTCGGGCGGGTGCAGCGCGTCCGCGTCGCACATCGTCCCTCCCGGTGATCGGCGGCCCCGTGGTGGGTGGTGCCGTGGTGGGTAGTGCCGTGATGGGCGGTGCCGTGGTCGGCGGCGCCGTCAGAGTGTCACGGAACCCGCTCGCCGCCCAGCGGCCGCCGCCCCCGCGGCGCGTTTCCCGCGCCGCGGGTGGTGGAACGTTCGACTCGGTAGAAGGATCCTCCGCCCGGCGTGCCCGAACGGGCCCGGCACGCCCGAACCGGCGCGGTCAGCGGGCGATGCCGTACAGGCGCTCGACGTGGAGGCGGATGACGAGGCGGCGGTCCTCGACCATGGCGCGGCGGTAGTCGTCCCAGTCGGGGTGTTCGCCGCGGATGTCCCGGTACACCGCGACGAGTTCCTCCACGGCGGCGTCACCGGGGTCGGCGGCGACGGCCGACAGGTCCGCGTCGCCCTCGGCGACCGCGTACGACCAGCCGTCCGGGGAGCTGACATGCAGGCTCGCCCGCGGGTCGCGGGCCAGGTTGCGGGCCTTGGCGCGGTCGGCGGTGACGGAGATCCGGACGAGCCGGCGGTCCGGGTCGAAGTGGTAGTTGATGTTGGAGAGCTGGGGCCGCCCGTCGCGCTTGAGGGTGGCCAGCACCCCGAGATCGCGTCCCGCCACCAGCTTCACCAGCGCCGTGTCCATCGCCGGCACCGCGTCGTCCACCATCGTCCGCCTCCGTGGGAAGTTCGGGTTTCAGGCGACAACCCCGCGCCGGATCGATCCCTTCCCGCCCCGGGCCGCTACCTGGACGCGAGGGCGGGGAAGTCGAGGACGCGGGCGCCGGGGGCGGGCCCGGCGTCCGGTCCCCGCTCGCCGCCCGGGTCGCCCGTGTCGCCCCTGCCGTCGCGGCGGGCGGCGCGGCCGGTGAGGATGTGGCCGCGGAACGCCGCGCCCTTCGCGGTCACCTTGATGGCCTGGAACGCCCGCGGCGGCAGCGCGCAGAACCCGGTCCGGACGACGTCCTCGAACAGCGAGTCCGAGACGACGTAGGCCAGGTCGCGGTCCGCGTCGTCCACCAGCAGGCGGCGCAGCGGCGCGGCGTCCAGCAGCCGCTGGACGACGATGGGCGCGTCGCCGGCGGGCCCGAACGGCCCGGCCGTCAGCGTGCCGTGGTGCAGGGAGAGCCGCACCCTCAGCCGGAAGCGGCCCGCGTCCCGGTTGACCTCCCGCAGTGCCTCGGCGAGGCCGATGACGAAGTCGCCGGCCACCGGTGCGGGGTCGATGCCGTCCGGCAGCGTGGCGAGTTCGCCGTCCCCGCCGACCTGTTTGTCCCAGCGGCCGCGGTCGAGGCCGACGCCGCGCGCCGCGTGGTCGAGCGCGTCCGACAGCCGCCGCTGCGCGAGCAGCTGCTCGCGCGTGTCGCGCTTGCTGTACCCCTGGATGTCCACCGCCAGCAGCAGGCGGTAGGCGAGCTGCGTGTTCCCGTTCCCTTTCATGACTATGCCGATCCGCCCCTCGGTCCTCTATGGGCAAATGGGCCCGATGCCCGCATTCGCTCCAAGTGTGGAGTGAGCGTTGCCCGGCGGAGGTCCGCGGGTTCGGCATTAGGACGCGGCCCGGCGGCGGCCCGCGCCAAGGGTAAGGAAAACATATCGAACTAGTAAGGGATGAACTGGAAAATCCATGGCGAACCGGGCGCTGTTGAACCGTCGGCCGCCGGGATCCCGTACTGCCTCCCAACGTGACACCAGGCTCACGGTCACCGCGCCGCCCAGCCCCCGCAACCGCCGGAGACCCCCGATGGCCCACAGATCACCGACCGCCGTGTCGGCCCCCCGAGAACGACCCGCCGGCACGTGGAGCTGGTTCCGCGGCCCGCAGCCCTCGGGCGGTGTGGACGACCAGGTGATCGTGACCGAGCTGTACCGGGTGTACGGGCGCCCGCTGCTGTCGTTCGTGCTCCGCCTCACCGGCGGCGACCGGCACTGGGCCGAGGACGTCGTGCAGGAGACCATGATCCGCGCGTGGCGAAGCGCGCACCAGCTCGACGAGAACGCGACCTCCCTGCTGCCGTGGCTGGCGACGGTCGCCCGCCGGATCGTCATCGACGACCAGCGCCGCAAGAACGCCAGGCCGCAGGAGGCGGGCGAGGGCCCGCTGGAGAACATGCGCGTCCCCGACGGGTTGGAGGATCTGCTGCGCTCCGTCGTCGTGTCCGAAGCCCTCCTCGCGCTGTCCCCCGCCCACCGCGAGATCCTCAACGAGACGTTCTTCCGGGACCGCTCGGTGAACGAGGCCGCAAAGCATCTCGGCATCCCCGTGGGCACGGTGAAGTCCCGGGTCTACTACGCGCTCCGGGCGCTGCGCGTCGCCCTGGAGGAGAGGGGTGTGACGCCATGAGCGCGGACATGCTGCACATCGACGTCGGCGCCTACGCCCTCGGCCTGCTGGAGGAGCCCGACCGGCGCGCGTTCGAGGCGCACCTGTCGACGTGCGCTTCCTGCCACGAGGAGCTCGGCGAGCTGCGCGGGATCGCGCGGACGCTGGACGGCATCGGGCCGATCGCCGAACCGGCGGGCGCGATCCCGGTGCCGCCGGAGCCCGCGGTCGTCTCCGACCTGATGCGGCACCGGATCCGCAGCCGGCGGCGGTACCGCGCGGCGCGGGCGCTGGCCGCGGCCGCCGCCGGGGTCGTCCTGCTCGGCGGGGCGCTCGGCACCGGGTTCACGCTCGGCGCCGACCGGGAACAGGCACCGCCCGCCCGGCCCGACACCGGGACGGCGGCGGCGCTGATGCGGGACGGGCAGAAGGTGTCGGCGTCCGACGCGGGCACCGGCGTGACCGGGACGGTCGCGATGCAGGGCAAGGCGTGGGGCAGCCGGATCGGGCTGCGGCTCAGCAAGGTCCGCGGGCCGCTGCGGTGCGAGCTGGTCGCCGTGGACGCGCGGGGCGACGCGCACACGGTCGCCGGCTGGTCCGTCCCCGCCAAGGGGTACGGGCTGCCCGGGTCCGCGCAGCCGCATCTGACGCTGCAGGGCGGAACGGCGCTGAACCCCGAGGAGATCAGCCGGTTCGAGGTCCGGACCATCGGTGAGGGCCGCACGCTGCTGACCGTCCCGGCGTGAGGGCCGCGGCCGCCTTACGCGACGGCGCCGCGTGTCTCATAGGCTGATGCGGTGAGTGCGACCCGATCGTCCGCGAGTCCGGAGCTGATGCTGCCGGGGCTGCGCGAGGTGTACGCGGCCTACGTCCGGGAGGCCGGCGCCCTGCCGTCGCTGCCCGGCCCGCTGCAGGCGGAGGTGTGGGTGTCCGCGCAGCTCGGCGGCCTGGAGGCCGCGGCCCCGCACGCGCAGGGGCGGCGCGCCGCGCTCGGCGATCTGATCACGTGCCTGCGGGCGGCGGCGACGCCGGGCGCGCGGGCGTTCCTGCGGGCGCTCGCCGTGATCGGCCCGGTGGAGGGGCGCAAGGCGGCCGGACGCGCGGCCGGCGAGCTCGGCGACGTTCCGGCGGCGCCCTGGGAGGGGTCGCTCGGACGCGTCGTCCCCGGCCAGGTGTGGCTGATCCAGGAGGGGCCGCTGGACGGCGACCGCCTCGTCTGCGAGTTCCGCTACGAGGAAGCGGGCACGCGCGGCATGCACGCGCTGGCGGTGCGGCTGTCGCACGGCGACGTCCCCTCCGAGGTGGTGATCGTCGGGGACGTCCCGGCGCTGATGGGGGCGGCGCGGCAGGCGATGCAGGCCGAGCTGTGCGTCGTCCAGCCCTACGACCCGGCGGCCGTCGGGCGGCGGCTCCGCGCCGCACTCGGCACCGCGGAGCCGCTGCCCGAGGGGTGCTATCCGGCGCTGGCGCTGGCCCGCCACCGCGCCGCCCTCCTGCCCGGCGGCTGACCCGGCCGCAGCGCCCCGCCGGCTAGCGGTCCATGGCGCGATAGCGCCGCACCGACAGCGGGATGAACACCGCCGCGATCACCAGCGGCCACACCACGGCCATCAGGACGCTGTGCTGCGCCGCCCACGAGGTGGACGTCTCCGCGTGCCCGGGGGCGCCGAACAGTTCCCGGCACGCGGTGACGGTCGCCGACATCGGGTTCCACTCGGCGATCGCGCCCAGCCAGCCCGGCATCGTGCTCGGCGCGATCATGGCGCTGGACAGGAACCCGATCGGCCACACCAGGATCTGGATCGCCGCGACCGACTCCGGCCCCTTGGCGACCAGGCCGAGGTAGATGCCCAGCCACACCAGCGAGAACCGCAGGAGCAGCAGGAGCCCGAACGCGGCGAGGGCGCCCGCGGCGCCGTCGTGGACGCGCCAGCCGATCAGCACGCCGCAGGCCGCCATGACGGCCAGGGCGGCGACCGAGTGCAGCATGTCCGCGGTGGCGCGTCCGACGACGACGGCGGACTGGGCCATCGGCATGGCGCGGAACCGGTCGGTGACGCCCTTGGCGGCGTCGCCGGCGACCGCGGCGAACGTCGTCTCGACGCCGAACGCCATCGTCAGGGCGAACATGCCGGGGACGATGAACTCGCGGTAGTTTCCGCCGCCCGGCACGTCCATCTGGCCGCCGAACAGGTAGCCCATCATCAGCACGACCATCACGGGGAACAGCAGCGCGAGGGCCACCTCGCCGGGCCGCCGCGCCCAGTGCGCGAGGGCCCGCCCGGTCAGCGTGCGGCCGTCGGCGACGGCCCACCGCAGGGTCTGGACGCTCATGAACGCACCCCCTCCTTCTCCTTGCCGGTGCGGGTTTCGGTTCCGGTACCGGCGCCGGCGCCGGTTTCGGTGAGGTGCAGGAACACCTCGTCCAGCGTGGGGCGGCGCAGGCCGATGTCGGCGACGGCGAGGCCGGCCTCGTCCAGGGCCCGGACGGCCTCGGTCAGCGTCGCGGCGCGGCCGGTCACCGGCGCCCCGACGCGCAGCGCCTCGGCGTCCACGTCGACCTCGCCGGACGCGACGCGGCCGACGATCGCGGCGGCGGCGGCGAGCGCCCCGGGGTCGTCCAGGACGACCTCGATCCGGTCGCCGCCGAGCCGCGCCTTCAGCGCGTCGGGGGCGCCCTCGGCGATGACGCGGCCGTGGTCGACCACGGAGATCCCGGTGGCGAGCCGGTCGGCCTCCTCCAGGTACTGGGTGGTGAGCAGGACGGTCGTGCCGCCGTCCACCAGGGTGCGGATCGCCTCCCACACCTCGTTGCGGCCGCGCGGGTCCAGGCCGGTGGTGGGCTCGTCCAGGAACAGCACGGGCGGCGCGAGGATCATGGACGCGGCCAGGTCGAGGCGGCGCCGCATCCCGCCGGAGTACTCCCCGGCGGGCCGGTCGGCGGCGTCGGTGAGCCGGAACCGCTCCAGCAGCTCGTCCGCCCGCCGCCGCGCCCGTTTCGCGCCGAGGTGGTACAGGCGGGCGAACATGACGAGGTTCTGGCGTCCGCCGAGCACCTCGTCGACCGCCGCGTGCTGCCCGACGAGCCCGATCCGGGTGCGCACCCCGGCGGCCTCGCGGACCACGTCGTGCCCGGCGACGCGGGCGGTTCCCCCGTCCGGCCGGGTCAGGGTGGTCAGGACCCGGACGGCGGTGGTCTTGCCGGCGCCGTTCGGGCCGAGCAGCCCGTGCACGGTGCCGGCGGGCACGCGCAGGTCGAGCCCGTCCAGGGCCCGGGTGTCGCCGTAGCGCTTGCGCAGGCCCTCGGCTTCGACCGCGAACCGTGATTCGGCCACGCGTCCTCCCCAGCTGTGTGCGCCAAAACTATGTACGCAGTACGGATTTACCATCGAGAGCAATATAACGTACTACGTACAGAGTTTCATCCCTGGAAGGATGGAGTGGGTGACGACCGAGTACAGCGGGGCCGGTGATCCCCGGCGCAGCCTGGAACTTCTCTGGGGGGTCAGGGAGGCGCCCAAGCGCGGCCCCAAGCCCCGCCTGACCGCCGAGAGGATCGTCCGGGCCGCGATCGGGGTGGCGGACGCGGAGGGCCTGGAAGCCCTGTCCATGCGCCGCATCGCCGAGGAGCTGGACGTGTCCGCCATGTCGATCTACACCTACGTCCCGGGCAAGGCCGAGCTGATCGACGTCATGGTGGACCGCACGTTCGGTGAGCTGACGCCCCCGCCCGGCACCGGCTGGCGGGCGCGGCTGGACCACATCGCCCGCGACAACTGGGCGCTGTTCCACCGCCACCCGTGGCTGCTGCGGGTGACCCTCGCGCGCCCGCCGATGGGCCCGAACACGTTCGCCAAGTACGAGAACGAGCTGCGCGCCGTGGAGGGCGTCGGCCTCACCGACCTGGAGATGGACTCGGTCGTCGCGCTCGTCACCGGCTTCGCCGAGAGCGCCGCCCGCGTCTCGGTCAACGCCGCCGAGGCCGAGCGCCGCAGCGGCATCAGCGACATGCAGTGGTGGGAGGCCGTCTCCCCCGTCCTGGACACGTTCGTGAACGAGGACGACTACCCGCTCGGCACCCGCGTCGGCACCGCGGCGGGGATGGAGTACGGCTCCGCCATCGCACCCGGCCGCGCCTTCGAGTTCGGCCTGGCCCGCGTCCTGGACGGCATCGAGGTCCTGATCAGCTCCCGCTAGCCCGCTTGGTCCGCTTCGTCGGGACGGCCCCGGCCGGGTCCTCGGGCCACGGATGCCTCGGGTAGCGTCCGCGCAGCTCGGCCCGGACGGCCTTGTAGCCTTCGCGCCAGAACGAGGCCAGGTCCGCGGTGACCGCCGCCGGGCGTCCCGCCGGGGACAGCAGGTGCACGACCAGCGGCACCCGCCCGCCCGCGAGCCGGGGCGCCGCGTCCCACCCGAACAGCTCCTGCAGCTTCACCGCCAGGACGGGCCGCTCCGGCGCGTAGTCCACCCGGATCCGCGACCCGGACGGGACCTCGACCCGCTCGGGCGCGTACTCGTCGAGCCGCCTCGACTGCTCCCACGGCAGCAGCCCGCGCAGCATCGCCGCGACGTCGACGCGCCGCAGGTCGGCCCGGCGCCGCGCGCCCGCCAGCCACCCGGGGGCGCGTTCCAGCAGCGCCGCGTCGCCGACGTCGGGCCACGGCTCGCCCAGCGCGCCGTGCAGGAACGCCAGCCGTTCCCGCAGGGCGACGGCCGCCGGCGTCCAGTTCAGCAGGCCGAGCCCTTCGGCGCGCACCCCGTCCAGCAGCGCCGCCCGCACCCGCTCCGGATCGGGATCGCGCAGCGGCGCCGCGTCCAGCTCGATCGCGCCGAGCCGCTCGACCCGGCGTGCCGCCACGTCCCCGTCCCGCCAGGCGATCTCCTCGGCGGTCTCCAGCAGCGGCGCCGCCGCGAACCGCGCCACGTCCTCGTCGATCACCACGGCCTGCCGCACCCGCGCCGACGCCGACCCGGCGGGACGGTCGGCCGCCGCGACCGCGAGCCACTCCGGCCGCGCCCCGGCCAGCGCCGACCCGCCGGCGAGCACGGCCCCCGTCCCGGACGCCATCAGGTGCCCGCTCCCCCGCCGCGCCCGCGCCACCCGCTCCGGAAACGCCAGCGCCACCACGACCCCCGCCACCGCGTCGTCCCCACGCCCCACCCAACGCGAAGCCCCCCTGCCCGCCAGCGCTCCCTCACCGCGCGAGCGCTCCCACCGGGACGTCCTGCCACCGCCGGCGTCTCCCCCGCCGACCACGTCGCCACCAGCCGCCCCACCCACCCCGGGCGGCGTGCTCACCCCAGGCGACGCGTTCCCGGCGGGCGACGCTCCCTCGGCGGGTGGTTGGTCGGCGGTTTCGAGGCGGGTTGTGAGGGCGTTGCGGAGGCGTTTGGTCTCGTCGCGCCAGCGGGCCGCGTGGGCGTCGGCGGGGCGGCCCGGGCGGCGGAGGGTGCGCCAGGTGGCGGTGAGGTCGTCGCCAGCGGAGCGGGGCGGGGGTTCGGACAGGAGGGCGACGATCTGGGCGGCGTCGCGGGCGCCGACCTCGGCGGCGCCGTCGATCAGGGCGCGGGCCAGGCGGGGGTGGAGGCCGACGCGGGCGAGGGCGCGGCCCCGGTCGGTGACGCGGCCGCCGTCCACGGCGCCGAGGGCGTGGAGGGTTGCGCGGGCGGCGTCCAGGGCGGCGGGCGGCGGCGGGTCGGGGAGGGCGAGGCCGCCCGCGCCGGGGTCGCCCCAGCAGGCGGCCTGGAGCGCGAAGCCGGTGAGGTCGGCCAGTTCGATCTCGGGGCGGGGGCGGGCGGGCAGGCGTTCGTGCTCGGCCTGCGTCCAGCAGCGGTAGACGGTACCGGGGGCCTCGCGGCCGGCGCGCCCGGCGCGCTGGCCGGCGGTGGCTCGGGACGCGCGGACGGTCGTCAGGGCGCCGAGGCCGCGGGCGTGGTCGGTGCGGGGTTCGCGGGCGAGGCCGCAGTCCACGACCGCCCTGACGCCGGGCACGGTGAGGCTCGACTCGGCGACGGAGGTGGCGAGCACGACGCGGCGGCGATCGGACGGGGCGAGGACCGCGTCCTGCACCGCCGGCGGCGCCTGCCCGTGGACCTGCAGGACCTCGGCCGGGACGCCGCCGAGCAGGCCCGCGACGCGGGCGATCTCGCCGGCGCCGGGCAGGAAGCACAGCACGTCGCCGGCGTTTTCGGCCAGGGCCCGGCGGACGGTGGCGGCGACATGGGCGAGCAGCGCCGGGTCGACGCGCATGCCGTGCGGCGGCGCGGCGGGCCGGGGCGGCGGTGACCAGATCGTCTCCACGGGGTGCAGCGCGGCGGCGGTCTCCACGACCGGGGCCGCGCCGCCGTCACCGCCGAGGAGCCGCGCCCAGGGGCCGGTGTCGGCGGTGGCGGAGGCGGCGACCAGGCGCAGGTCGGGGCGGAGGGTCGCGCGGACGTCCAGGAGGAACGCCAGCGCCGTGTCGGCGTCCAGGTGCCGCTCATGGCATTCGTCCAGGATCACGGTGCCGACGTCGGCGAGTTCGGGGTCGGACTGGAGGCGCTGCAGGACGACGCCCGTGGTGACGACGTCGACGCGGGTGCCGGGACGGTTCTCGCCGCGGACGGTGACGCCGACCCGGCCGCCGGGGCGTTCGCCGAGGAGCCAGGCCATGCGGCGGGCGGCGGCGCGGGCGGCGAGGCGGCGCGGTTCCAGGACGAGGACCTTCCCGGTGGCGGGCGGGCCGCCCCGCCCGGACGCGAGGGCGAGCCCGGCGAGCGCGAGGGGGACCAGCGTCGTCTTGCCCGTCCCGGGGGGCGCCGCGAGCACGGCGGCGCCGCGCTCGTCCAGGGCCGCGCGCAGGGCGGGGACGGCGTCGCGGACGGGCAGGCTCTCGGCGGCGCGGATGTGCATCCGACAAGTGTGCCCGGTGCCGGTGGGTGATCGTCCGTGCCGGAAAAGCGACCGCGATGAAAAGGGCTCCGAGCGTTGCGGTGATAGTTGCACCGTGCCTTTCAGCCATTCGCGGGAGACGCTTAAAGTTTTTCCCAGGAACCGGCGGCACAACCACGGGGAAACGCCAGGTGGGCAATGATGTCAAGACCGGCGCTTGCCTTTTCGTTTGGTTTACGTCACCTTGCAAAGTGTAGCGACAATGCCGAACGTATCCCCATAATGAGGGCGTCATCGCAGGTGCTGGGAGGTTCGTCATGATCGGCAGCTCCATCTACCTGAGGGACCGGGCCGCCTTCACCGGCGGTTCGCCCCAGGCGGTATACGCGGAGCTCTGGCAGCGCGGCCGAAAGGGTAGATTGCGGACCCGCGCAATTCTGGCGGGCGCGACGCTCATACTGTGCGGGCTGCTCGTCAACGCGGTATTCGGAATCGCGATGGCCGCCGCGGTGGCGTCCGCGGACACGTTCGTCCATTGGCGCCTTTACAACGCCTCCAGCGTGTGGCGGCGCGGGCTGCGCGGCGAGGAGCGGATGAACCGGCTGCTGCGCCACACCCTGGAGCGGCGCGGGTACCGGGTCCTGTACGAGCGGGCGGTCCCCGAGCACGGGCAGGCCGACGAGCTGGTGGTCGGGCCGGGCGGCGTGTGGCTGGTGCACAACGAGGCGTGGCACCCGGACGCGGAGATCTCCCCGCACGGCGGCAGGCTGTTCATCGACGGCCGGACCCAGTCCAAGCTGGTCAACGCGCTGACCGCCCGCGCCGACGCCGCCGCCGGCCTGATCTCACGGGTCGCCGAGGTGCCGGTGAAGGTGACTCCGGTGCTGGCCGTGCACGGCGGCAAGCTCGCCAGGACGCCGTTCGCCGCGGACGGGATCGTGTTCGCGCCGCCGCTGAAGCTGATCCGCTGGATGAGCCGCAACCCCTCCGCCGACCACTCCCCCGACGAGATCGAGGCGATCACCAGGGCCGCCGTCCACGCGCTCCCCATCGGCGGCCGCCTCACCCCGCCCGCGGCCGCCGCGTGACCGGCCCGGCGGCCTTCACACACCTGTGGCCGGAGGGCTCACACGCCGCCGCCCACAGGGCGCCCACCGCCCGTTACGGGCCCGCCACCCTGACGGGCGGTGCGGCGCAACCACAGCAGCCCCGCGACCGGGAGCACCAGCGGCACGAACCCGTAACCGCGCCCGAACGCGGACCAGACGGTCTCGTCGGGGAACGCCGCGGAGTCGGCGAGGCTGAGCGTGCCCACGATCAGCACACCGGCCAGCTCGACGCTGCAGGCGGCCACGGCGACCCGGAACGACGTCCGGCCGCCGAGGGCCAGCGCGACCGTCGCCACGACGTAGACGGCCGCGGCGAACGCCGACAGGGCGTAGGCGAGCGGCGCGTCGGAGAACCGGGTGGCGATCTGCACGCCCGCGCGCGCACCGGCCGCGAGCGCGAAGATTCCGTAGACGGCGACCAGCACCCGTCCCGGCCCGCCGCCGGTGCCGGGGCGGGCCGTGCCGCCCGTGCGGGCTCCGGCGCCGGCGCGGGCGCCGTCGTCCGCACGGGTGTCGCGGGCGCGACCGGGGTCAGCCACCGGTACCGCTCCACACCTGATCCATCCGGACCATCATGACGGCGACCGCCAGCCCGGCGACCACGATCACGCCGGGCCCCCACCGGGTGCGTTCCAGCAGGCCCCACCCGGCCCCCGCGAGGGGGATGAGCAGGACGCCGACGAGGTAGCCGATGAAGGTGGCGGAGCCGCCCGGGCCCTCGCCGCCGGACAGCTTGACGAACCCGACGACCGCCTGCGCGATCAGCAGGACCTCCAGCACGCCGAGCGCGGCGAGGTGCCCGGCCCCCATCGGACGGTCGCGCAGCGTCGCCACCAGGGCGTAGCCGGCGGCGAGCAGCGCCACCACGATGATCACGGCGGCCAGGACGTTCGTCACGGCACCGAGAGTACTACCGGTCGTAGAGGACGACATCGCGGACACCGCCCGGTTTGCGGTGGCATGTGCGGCGGCATGGCAGCATGGCGGGGATGAACGCGCTGCAGTGGCTGAACCTGACCCGGCACGGTGAGAGCACCGGCAACCTCGCCTACCAGGCCGCGGAGGGCACCGACGCCGAGGAGGCCGGCATCCCCGAACGGGACGCCGACGTGCCCCTGTCGGACACCGGCCGCGCCCAGGCGGCGACGCTCGGCCACTGGCTCGCCGCGCTCCCCGAGGACGAGCGCCCGACGCTGGTCGTGTCCTCCCCCTACGTCCGGGCCCTGGACACCGCGAAGATCGCGCTCGCCCAGACGTCCTACGCCGCGCCGCGGGACCCGGGCGGGCTGCGGCCGCTTGTGGACGAACGGCTCCGCGACCGCGAGCAGGGCGCCCTGCAGGGCCTCACCGCCCTCGGCGTCGAACGCCGGTTCCCCGACGAGGCGGAACGGCTGCGGCACCTCGGCAAGTTCTACTACCGGCCGCCCGGCGGCGAGTCGTGGGCCGACCTCGCCCTGCGGCTGCGCAGCTTCTACCGCGATCTGGAGGCCGACGCCCCCGGCGGGCGGGTGCTGGTCGTCACGCACGACGCGATCGTCGTGATGACCCGCTACCTGGTGGAGGACCTGACCGAGAAGGAGGTCATGGAGATCGAGAAGGAGACGGTCGGCAACGCCTCCATCACCCGGTGGCGCCAGGACGGCTCGGGCCTGCAAGCCGTCCGCTACAACGACTGCACCCACCTGATCAACGCGGGCGTCTCCGCCCCGTGACCGTGGCGCGGCGTTCCCGCGTCACGCCGCCGGCCCGCCCGCGCCGGATTCCGCCCCGCCGAATCCCGCCGTCAGATCTCGACGTCAGATCTCGCCGTCGAGGAGGCGGTCGCTGCGGGAGGCGACGGCGGCCAGCCGCGGATCGCCCGGCAGCAGGACGGCGCGGAGCCGCTCCAGCACCTCCAGGTCGGCGCGGCCGGGCTCGGTCTGGGCGTAGGTCCACAGCGCGTCGCCGCACCCCCGGTCGAGCACGTGCCGCCGGACCCGCACCGCCAGCTCGTCGCGTTCGGCGCGGACGGCGGGCGCGTCGGAGCTGGGCAGCAGCTCGCCGGTGTACAGCCGCACCGCCGCGGCGACGTCGCCGCCGTCCAGGAGGCGCCGCACGGTGAGGAAGTCGGCCTCGACCGCGCATCCGAGGCGGTACGGACGGGCCGGGATGATGTCGCCGAGCTGCTGGCGGAGCCGGTGGATCTCGGGCCGGACGGTCGCGGCGCTGCCGTCGTCGCCGTACAGGCCCAGCGCCAGCCCGTCGCCGGTCAGTCCGCGGGGGTGCAGGGCGAGCAGCGCGAGGATCTCGGCGTGCCGCAGCGTCAGGGTGACCGGCCGGCCGGCCAGGCGCGCGTGCGGGCGGCCGTCGCCGAGGAACGACAGCGTCAGGGGCGGTCCCTCGCCGGCCGCGGTCCGCGCCGCGTCCTCCGCGGAGGAGCCCCCGTCGTGCGGCGCGTTCCGGCCGGGGCGCCTGCGGGGACCGGGCGGGCGCACCAGGAACGCCTCGCCGAGCGGCTCGGCGACGGCGGCGCGGCCGTCGGGCAGCGTGACCGTCCCGCCCGACTCGGGGACGTTCACGCGCCGCCCCCGCCACCCCGCCAGGCCGGCCGAGGCCGCGCCCGCCGGGCACGCGTCCGGGCACGCATCCTCTGGGCCCGCGTCCGCCGGCCCTAGATCCACCGGCCCCAAGTCCGGTGGGCCGAGACCCGCCGGTCCGAGATCGGCGAGGATGCGGCCGGTGGCGGTGACGAGCACACCGGCGTCCCGCAGCCCCCGCAGGTGCGGCAGGAGCCGCTCGCGCAGCCGCTCGTCCCGCTGCCGCATCTCGTTCTCCAGCCGCGACTCCGCGAGCCGCGCGGCGGTCGCGACGAGCGCGACGGTCGCCGGATGCAGCGCCCGCACGGTCGCGCTGACGTCGATGCAGCCGATCACCCGCCCCGAATCGGGGTCGGTGATCGGGGCGCCGGCGCACGACCAGCGGTGCAGGACGTGCGCGACGTGCTCGGCGGCGTACACGTACTCGGGGTGGCCGGTGGCCAGTGCCGTGCCGATGCCGTTGGTCCCGACGGCGTCCTCCGCCCACCGGAACCCCTCGGTCAGCCCGATCGCGTCGGCGGCGCGGCGCGCGGCGGGCGGGCCCTGCGTCCACAGCACGTGCCCGGCCTGGTCGGTGATCACCATCAGGTGCTCGGTCTCGTCGGCGACCCGCCGCAGCAGCCCCTCCAGCAGCGGCAGGTGCCGTTCGAGGGGGTGGGCGCCGCGCGCGTCGGCGACGACGTCCCGGTCGTACACCAGCGGCGCCGCCGTCACGGCCGCGTCGACGCCGGCGTCCCGGGAGCGCCGCCACGACTCGGAGATCGGCGGCCGCATGGCCGGCGGCTTGCGCACCATCAGCGACACCTTTTCGTCCTCGGCGGGGGCTGCGGGGGCAGGGCTCTGGCGACACGCCGGGCGAAAGGGTCGGCCCTTCCCCCTGAAGCGAACCTCGGCCCGTCCGAGGATCGGGCCATCAGCGGGGGAGGCGCAACCGATTCGCGGTATCTCGCCAACCCGAATCCGGCACTGTGCGTGACCGAATCGTCGCAACGTGCATGCAACCTGAAGATGCGTACCGTGGCCGACGCTGGGAGCCGATGGGCCATCGTGTGGTCCCGCCGTCCCGCACGCGTCCGGGGGGAATGCGAGCGGGGCGGCGGGCTCCCGGCATCACGGGGAGGACGAACACCGCATGCTCTGCCTGACCTGTCACCGTGTCCGCCCGGCGCTGAGCCGGGCCGACTACACCGCCGAACGCGCCTGGCTCATCATCCGGCGGGGCCTGTGCACGTGCAGCGGGCCGCCGCCGCACGCCACACGTCCCGCGACCGTTCGAAAACCCGCCCGGACCGCCAAATAAACACCAGGTTCATAAAATGTTCACGCCCGGTTCGCCTAGAGTTTAAGGAGAATCCATTCGATCTGTCCCTGGAGGGAGCGCCATGACCGTGATCCCGGGTCTCGTCCGCCGCGCCGCCGCCGAGGCGGAGCGCCATCTGCGCGAGGGCGCCGGCCTTCTCGGCAGACTCGGGCGAGATCTGGAACGGTCGGCGGCGCTCGGGCGGCTCCTGCCCGCCTACATCGAGCGCATGGCGAGTCTAGAGCAGGCCGTCCGGGACCAGGACGCCGAGCTGCGCGCGCTGCGCGCCGAGCTCGACTCGCTCGTCGGGCAGCTCAACGACCGGCTGCTGCCGCGCATCGACGAGCGGATGGACGACACCGAGCGTGACCTGGCCTCCGTCGCCACCAGCCTGATCCGCACCGGCCGCGACACCGCCGCCCACCGCACCCGGCTGGAGACCGCCGAGCGGCGCATCACCGACCTGCGCACCAAGATCGCGCAGCTGGAGCAGCGGACCGGCCTGTGGCGCGACCTCCAGGCCACCATGGCGCGGCTCGGCGACGACCTCGACTCCGTCCGCGCCCGGATGGCGCTGCGCTCCGCCGATCCCCCGGCCGACGCCGCGCCCGCCCCCGTGCAGAACATCACCGACCGTCCGGCCTGACCCGCGAACCCCGCCGGACGCGAAAAAGCACACGGGCATGGAAATTGCACGTCCGGGTCCGGGTGAATGTCCGGTGCCCGCGGAATGACCGGGTTCCGAGAGAATGGACGCATGACGCAGCCGCCGGCCGAGCACCGAAGCAATAGCCGCCCAACCGCCGCGCGCGGTTTCGCCAGCGACAACCAGGCGAGCGTCCACCCGGACGTCCTCGCGGCGCTGGCCGCCGTCAACGACGGGCACCAGCCCGCCTACGGCGACGACGACGTCACCGGCCGGCTCCGCGAGGTCGTCCGGCGGCATTTCGGCGACCGGGCCGAAGTGTTCCCCGTGTTCAACGGGACAGGCGCGAACGTGGTGTCGCTGCAAGCGATGTCGGAGCGCTGGAGTTCGGTCGTGTGCCCCGAGTCGGCGCACATCAACACCGACGAGTGCGGCGCGTCCGAGAAGATCGCGGGCCTGAAGCTGATCACGGCGCCGACACCGGACGGCAAGCTGACGCCCGAGCAGGTCGCGGCGCACGCCACCGGCTTCGACAACGTCCAGCGGCGCCGCCCCGCCGTCGTGTCGATCACCCAGAGCACCGAGCTCGGCACCGTCTACACCGCGCGGGAGACCGCGGCGGTCGCGGCGGCGGCGCACGAACGCGGCCTGTCGGTGCACATGGACGGCGCGCGGATCGCCAACGCCGCCGCCTCCCTCGGCCTGCCGCTGCGCGCCCTCACCACCGACGCTGGCGTGGACGTGCTGTCGTTCGGCGGCACCAAGAACGGGCTGCTGCTCGGCGAGGCGATCGTCGTGCTGAACCCGGACGCGGTGCGCGGGGTGGCGTACCTGCGCAAGTCGAGCATGCAGCTGGCGTCCAAGATGCGGTACGTGTCCGCGCAGCTCCTCGCGCTGCTGGACGGCGACCTCTGGCTGCGCAACGCCGCCCATGCCAACGCCATGGCCGGGCGTCTCGCAGCCGCCGCACGCACCGTGCCGGGCGTCGAGATCACCCAGGCCGTGCAGGCGAACGCGGTTTTCGCGACCGTCCCGAAGGACGTCGCCGAGCGGCTCCGCAAGCGGTTCCCGTTCTACACGTGGGACGAGCGGACCGGGGAGGTCCGCTGGGTGTGCTCGTTCGACACCACCGAGGCCGACGTGGACGCGTTCGCCGCCGCGCTCGCCGACGAAACGTCCGCCTGACCGGCGCGTTCCCCGCCCCCGCCCGGGGCGTCCCGGCCATCGGGATGCGCGACCGGCACGCGACCGGCCCGGCACGTTATCGTTGCACCGAACAGGATTCGGTACAGGAGGCGAGCCTGATGGCCAACCGCACCTTCGTCGTCGGCGTGGGCATGACCAAGTTCGAGAAGCCGGGCTCCCGCGACTGGGAGTACCCCGACATGGCCAAGGAGGCCGTCGGCAACGCCCTGCAGGACGCCGGCGTCGCCTACGACCGGATCGAGATGGCCTACGCCGGCTCGATGTACGGGTCGATGGGCCAGCGCGCCCTCTACGAGACCGGCATGACCGGCATCCCGGTGATGACCGTCCAGAACGCGTGCGCCACCGGATCCAGCGCGCTGTTCCTCGCCCGCCAGGCCGTCCGCGGCGGCCTCGCCGACTGCGCGCTCGCGCTCGGCATGGAGAAGATGAAGAAGGGCTCGCTCGGCGCGGGCATGGGCGAGTCCAAGGTCACCATCATCGACCACCACCTCACCTCGATGACCGCCGGCCGCGAGTGGGAGATGGACAAGGCGCCGATGCCGCAGATGTTCGGCAACGCCGGCCGCGAGCACATGGAGAAGTACGGCTCCACGCCCGACCACTACGCGTGGATCGGCTGGAAGAACCACAAGCACTCGGTGAACAACCCGTACGCGCAGTTCCAGACCGAGTACACCCTCGACGACGTCAAGAACGCCACGATGATCTTCGACCCGCTGACCAAGCTGCAGTGCTCCCCCACCTCCGACGGCGCCGCCGCCGCGGTCGTCGTCAGCGAGCGGTTCCTGGACGAGCACGACCTGTGGGACCAGGCCGTCGAGATCGCCGGCCACCACATCTCCACCGACATCCCCGAGAGCTTCGCCGACAACTCCTCCATCCAGGTCGTCGGCGCCGGCGTCTCCCGCCTCGCCGCCCGCACCGCGATGGACGAGGCACAGGTCTCCATCGACGACGTCGACGTCATCGAACTGCACGACTGCTTCAGCGCCAACGAGCTCATCACCTACGAGGCCCTCGGCATGGCCGAGGTCGGCGAAGGCCACAAGCTCGTCGACGACGCCGCGACCACCTACGGTGGCACCTGGGTCGTCAACCCGTCCGGCGGCCTCATCTCCAAGGGCCACCCCCTCGGCGCCACCGGCCTCGCCCAGTGCGCCGAACTCACCTGGCAGCTGCGCGGCCAGGCCGGCGCCCGCCAGGTGGACGGCGCCCGCATCGCCCTCCAGCACAACATCGGACTCGGAAGCGCCTGCGCAGTCGCCGTGTACAAGCGGTGTTAGCCCAGGGGGGCGACCCCCTGGAACCCCCGTTGCGAGCCGGTCGATCCTCACGACACGGTTTCCGTTGTTGTGACCGTCTCGGTTGGTGTCGTGTCGCTGCGGTCGCCCGGCTCGTCGGGTCGGGCGACCTCCGGCGCCTGGGGCGCCTCCGGCCGCCCGACCCGTGCCTTGGTGGCTGAGCGCGGCGTCCGAGTTCTGCCCGACTCCGTGCCGGCCGATCCGTGCTTCGGGGGCTGGGCTCGACCTTCGAGACCTGCTCGACTTCGGGCGTCCGGCCCGTGTGCCCGGTTGTGGTTTCGTCTCGGTAGGCCGGTTTCGTGTGGGCGGGGCGGCTGACTCGTGGGGGTGCGGGAACGTGTGACAAAGATTGACTCTTGTCTCAGCTCGGCTATCCTCGCGGTAAGTGGTCACTGCCAGGAGGTGCGATGCCCCCCTCGTCCTCGCCACCGACGGTCGTCACCGCCGCCGCACGGACGGCACGGCGCACCGCCGCGCACGCGCCGCTCGGGCCCGGCACGCTCCTGTGGCGCCACGCCGCCGACCTGCGCTCGCTGCTGCCCGGCGCCGCCGCCGGGCTGATGCAGCTCATGCACCCCGGCATCGGCGCCGGGGTGAGCGAGCACTCCGCGTTCTTCGACGCCCCCTTCGACCGCATCCACCGGTCCGTCCCCCAGATCTGGGCGACGATCCTCGCGCCCGACGGCACCGACCGCGCCCGCACCATCCGCGACCTGCACCGCGCCATCGGCGGCGTCGACGAGCACGCACGCCGCTACCACGCCCTCGAACCCGAGACGTTCTGGTGGGCGCACGCCACCTTCACCTGGGAGATCTTCAAGGCCGCCGAGACCTTCCACCCCGGCACCCTCACCGCCGAGGACCACGAGCAGATGTACGCCGAGACCGTCACCTGGTACTCCCGCTACGGCGTCAGCATGCGTCCCGTCCCCGCCGACTACGCGTCCTTCCAGTCCAAGTTCTGGCACATCTGCACCAAGCAGCTCGAACTCACCCCGGCCGCCGCCCGCGCCCTGGAGATCGCCAGGCACGGCTCCGAGACCATCACGATCCTGCCCGTCGGCGGGCACCGCCTCGACCGCGCCGGCCGCCTCGTCATCGAGCGCCCGCTGCGCCTGCTCACCTTCGGATGCCTGCCCACCGTCGTCCGGCAGCGCTTCGACATCCCCTGGACGCCGCTCGACCAGGCCCAGTTCGCCGCCCTCGCCCTCGCCAACCGGCAGGGCTACCGCATGATGCCCACCGGCATCAACCACTGGGCCCTCCGCAGCATGCTCCGCTACATAGGCGCCCACACCCGCCCCCACCGCTACCAGCCGGCCGCGTGATCCGCCGGGGGTTCAGTTCGCCGGGGCCGGGGCGAGTTCGGTGATCAGGCTGCGGCAGGCGGTGAGGATCCGGTTCACGTCGTCGTCGGTGAGGCCGGCGTGGGTCGACAGGCGCACCAGGGTGCGGCCCACGGACGCCGCGGGCGGGAACAGGGCGGCGCTGAAGATGTCGCGGGCGACCAGCGCGTCGCGCACGAGGGTCGCGTCGGCCTCGGAGCCCGTCTCCAGCGCGATGATCTGCGTGTCGGACTCGACGAGCCGGTAGCCGAGGCCGGTCAGGCCGTCCCGCAGGCGGTGCGTGACGGTGTGCAGGCGGTCGCGGCGGCGGCGCTCCTCCCGGACGACCTTCAGCGCCGCGGCGAGGCCCGCGACGTCGTGCGGCAGCAGCGTCGAGCTGAACACGGCCGGGAGCGCGGTATGGACGAAGTAGTCCGCGAAGCCGGGACGGTCGCAGGCGATCAGGCCGGCGCGTCCGGACAGCGCCTTGGCCAGGCTCGCGGTGCGGAAGTCGACACGGCCGGTGAAACCCAGCGCGGCGACGAGGCCCTCACCGCGCGCACCGTGCGTGCCGAGCGAATGCGACTCGTCCACCACCAGGAGGCAGTCGTGCTCCTCGGCCACCTCCACCAGGCCGGGCAGCGGGCACACCGAGCCGTCGGTGCTGTAGACGGCGTCCACGGCGATCACTCCGGAGCCGCCCACCTCGATCCGGCGGCGCAGGTGGGCGAGGTCGTTGTGGCGGAAGTAGGCGAGTTCCGCGCCCGCCGTCCGCGCCCCCTCCCACAGCGACATGTGGGCGAGAACGTCCAGGTAGACGGGGACGTCCGGCCCGGCGACCACCTGCATGAGCCCGGTGTTGGCCGCCCAGCCCGACGCGCACAGCACACCGGCCCGCGCGCCCATGTGCCGGGCGAACTCCGCGCCGAGGACGATCTGCGGGTGGTCGTCGGGCAGGCACGGGCCCGGCGCCGGCGCCGGGCCGTCCGCCGCCCGCAGGCTGGCGATCATGGCGTCGGCGATCGCCGGATGCTCGGCGAGGGCGAGATAGTCGCTACAGGTCAGCACGATCGTCCGGCCGCCGGGGGTGGTGGCGGGCGACGGACGGCGGCCGCCCCTGGTGCCCCGGAAGCGGCTGATGCGTTCGCCCAGTCGCTGGTGAGCGCTGGTCATGGTCGTCACTCTCCCCCATCATCTGATCGTCACATCCTGTAGCGGTCTCTAATCATAGTGTGAAAAGAATCTAAGGTGTGGACCAAAACCGACGTACCGCGCAGGAAAAATTGCCATGGTGGAACGAATCATTCCGTTCTGCTATACTGACGGCATGAACGAGACCAACACCTCCGGCTGGACCGTCCTCGACACCGCCCACGAGGCCCTGCGCGACATCGTCCGCGCCGTCCCGGCCCCCGACCTCGGCCGCCCCACACCGTGCGCCGACTGGAACGTCACCCAGGTCATCCAGCACGCCGCCGGCGACCAACTCGCCTACGCCTCGTCGATCACCGGGGAGCCGGGCCCCGACTTCAACCCGTTCGACCCGTCCGGCAAGCTCGACGGGACGCCGATGGACCTGCTCGACCCCTGCGTGTCCGCCTGCGCCGCCGCCTGGGCCACCATCGGCGGCGACGCCGACCAGGTGCCCGTCCCCGTGCCGCCCGGCTCGCTCAAGCCCGAGACCGGCGCCGGCGCCGCCGCACTGGACGCCGCCGTCCACGCCTGGGACATCGCCGTCGCCACCGGCCAGGCGTCCCCGCTCACCCCCGACCTCGCCCGCACCCTGCTGGACGTCGCCGTCCAGATCGTCGAGCCGCTGCGCGAGTACGGCGCCTACGCCGCCGCGATCGAACACACCGGCACAGACGACGTCGCCGCCCTCCTCCGCTACCTCGGCCGCGACCCGCGCTGGACGGCCTGAGGCCCGTGCCCGCCCGGCGGCCCCGCCCGCCGGGCACGGACGTCCCGTCAGCGTTCGCGTCGATCCACCCTGCCGGTCGCATACTCTTCAACCAGGTAGCCGAACAATAAGGTGTGGAGACGATCGCCGCAGGCGCTGAAACCGCGGTGCCCGCCAAGCTCCCCGAACTTGGCGGGAACGCCGCCGCCCCGCTCCGCGTCCGGCGGATCTCCCGGGTCCGCTGGGCCGTCCTCGGGGTCCTGCTGACCGGCCTCGCCACCGCGGTGCTGGTGACCGTCGGCGCCCCGCGCCCCGCCCTGTCGGCGATCGGCAAGATGCACTGGGCGTACCTGCCCGTCCTGCTCCTGCTGTCGCTGCTGCACTTCGTCTGCTCCGCGGTCGCGCTGCGCGCCGCGTCGGGCCGGCCGATCCCGCTCTACCAGACGACCCTGACGCAGTTCACCGCGGCGGCCGCCAACCGCGTCACGCCGGGCGGCCTCGGCGCCGTGGCGGTCAACACCCGCTACCTCGTCTGCCGCGGGCTCCCGCTCCCCCAGGCCGCCGTCACCGTCGCCGCCGTCCAGGTGGCGGGCGTCCCCGCGGACCTGCTGCTGCTCGGCGCGGTCGTCGGGCTCGGCGGCGGGAACGGCCGGCTGCTGGACGCACTGGGCCGGCACGGCGCCCACGCCGCCGGGCTCGTCCCGCCCGTCCCGCTGCTCATCGCCGCCGGGGTGCTGCTCCTGGCCGCCGCGCTGTGGGGCCGCCGCGCCCTCCGCTCCGCCGTCGTCGGGCGGGCCGTGGCCGGGCTCACCGGGCTGTGCCGCCGCCCGCGCGACCTGGCGGTGGTGCTCGCCGGGTCGGCCTCGACCACGTTCGTGCTCGGCCTGGCGTTCGCGCTGAGCGTCCTCGCCGTGCCCGGAACGTCCGCGGGCCCCACGGACGTCCTCGCGCTGGTGGCCGCCTACCTGGTAGGGGCCGCCGCGGGCTCGGCGGTGCCGTCCCCGGGCGGTGTCGGCTCCACCGAGGCCGCGCTGGTCGCCGCGCTCGCGGCCCTCGGCATCGCCGCCGGCCCGGCCCTGCACGCCGTGCTGCTGTTCCGGGCCGTCACGTTCTGGGCGCCCGTCCCCCTGGGCCTGCTGGCCTGCCGGACGCTCCGCCGCTGAGCGCCTTTACATTGTAGATCACTAGTCAGAGATGGAAGACGTGCTGGGCGTTGCCCGACAGGAACGCCTCCTTCGCATCGTCGTTCAGCCCGAGGTCGTCCAGCCCCTTGAGGGCCCGCTCCGCCGTCATCATCGGGAAGTTCGTGCCGAACAGCACCTTGTGCCGCCGGTCCTGGGTCATGTAGCGGACGAGTTCCGGCGGATACCTCCGCACCGTGTAGGCGGACGTGTCGATGTAGACGTTCTCGTGCTTCCGGCACACCGCGACCATCTCCTCCGTCCACGGGTAGCCGATGTGCCCGCCGACGATGACGAGCTCCGGGAAGTCGAGCGCGACCTGGTCGACGTAGGGAATCGGGCGTCCCGTCTCACTCGGACGCAGCGGACCCGTGTGTCCGACCTGCGTGCAGAACGGGATGCCCAGCTCGACACATTCGGCGAACAGGGGGTAGTAGCGCCGGTCGGTGGGCGGCAGTTCCCACAGCCACGGCACCACGCGCAGACCCCGGAACCCCAGTTCGCGGACGCACCGCCGTAGCTCCCGGACGGCGTCCATGGGCTTGCGCAGGTCCACGGACGCGATGCCCAGCAGACGCCCCGGCGCCTGCTCCACGAACGAGGCGACCTCGTCATTGCTCACCAGGGCGCCCTCCGGGCCGTACCAGGCGCTGATGAGCCCGACGTCCACTCCCCCGGCGTCCATGGCGCCGACCGTCATCTCGACCGGCACCTCCTCCTCCGGAGGCTTCTGCCCGGTCCACCGCCACAGCGAATCCAGCATCTCGTGCTGGAGGAAACGCACCGTCCCGTGCTGCATCCACGCGTCAATCACCATGGTTACCTCCCACCGACCGCCATGCGGCCTCGCTAAGCGACACGATCTGTGCGTCGTCCGGCTCCCGGGTCTGGCCGTTCAGCCACAGCCGGCTCAACTCCTGCGCGGGCCCGAGCCACAGCACGAACGCCGTCACGACGTCCACGTCGATCAGTGCCCCGTGGCGGACCTGAACGCGCCACCAGCTGCGCACCTCACGGAAGAACATCCGGTTGCGTGCGTCCAGCCCGGTGCTCCCGGACGGACGTTCCGTGAACATGAACCTCGCCCGCTCTGGATGCTCCCTGCACCACCGCACATGAAACGCCACCACCCCGGGCACCGCCCCGCGCGCGCTGTCGTGGGCCCGAAGCTCGTCCAGGAAGGCGTCCTGATACATCGCGAGGCACTCGATGAACAGCGCCTCCGCGACCTGCTCCTTGCCCGCGAAATGGTGGTAGAAGCTGCCCACGCTGACGCCGCTCGCCGCCCGGAGGCTGCTCAGCGTCGTCCCGGCGACGCCGTCCCGCCCGAACAGCTCCAGCGCCGCGCGCAGCACCCTCTCCCGACCGGCCTCGCCCATAGAACATTATTCTGCCATCACAGAACATTATTCTGTCAACCCGGCTGCTAGCCTGGCGACATGTCCAGTCCCGAGTCGGATAGACGCTGACTCCCCGGCGGCCCCCGATCGAGCGGGCCGCCTGACGCGGGCTGTCCTCACCCTCGAACGCGATCACGCGTGAGGGAGCCGTATCGCCGCCGTCCGTGACGCCCCCGGACGCCCGTACCGGCGCAGCCCCCACCGTTCAGCCGACCTGTTCGCCGACTCGGGAGTCCCCCTTGCCTTTCGCCGTCTACGTCCTCGGGCTGGCCGTGTTCGCCCAGGGCACCTCGGAGTTCATGCTGTCCGGCCTGGTGCCGGGCATCGCCGCCGACCTGCACGTGTCCATCCCCGCGGCCGGGCTGCTCACCTCCGCCTTCGCCATCGGCATGGTGATCGGCGCCCCCGCGATGACGCTCCTCACCCGCCGGTGGCCGCGCCGCCGCGCTCTCCTGGTGTTCCTGGGCGCCTTCATCGCCGTCCACGTCATCGGCGCGCTCGCCACGAACTACGCGCTGCTGCTCGCGACCCGCGTGGCCGCCGCGCTCGCGAACGCCGGGTTCTGGGCCGTCGCCCTCGCCACCGCGACCGCGCTGGCCGCCCCCGCCGCCCGCGCCCGCGCCACCTCGGTCGTCGTCGGCGGCGTCACCGTCGCCTGCGTCGCCGGTGTCCCGGCGGGCGCGCTCCTCGGCGGACACTGGGGTTGGAGGGCCGCCTTCTGGGCCGTCGCCGTCGTCTCGGTGCCCGCGCTCATCGCGATCGCCAGGACCATCCCAGAGGAACGCCCGTCCACCACAAGCGCGCGCGGGGAACTGCGTGCCTTGGCGGACGGACGTCTCGCCCTCATCCTCACCGTGAACGCGCTCTTCCAGGGAGCGACGTTCTGCACCTTCACCTACCTCGCGCCGCTCGCCACGAACGTCACCGGCCTCGGCTCCGCGTGGGTGCCGGCCGTGCTCGCGCTCTTCGGGGCGGGCTCCTTCGCGGGCGTCACCATCGGCGGCCGGATCGCCGACGCGCATCCGGCCGCGCTCATCGCGACCGGCATGACGGCACTCGCCGCCGGGTGGGCCGCCCTCGCGCTGACGGCCGGGAACCCGGCGGCGCTGATCGTGCTCGTGTTCGTCCAGGGCATGGTCGCGTTCGGCACGGGACCCGCGCTGATCGCACGCGTCCTCGACCGCGGCGCCGCCGCCCCGGCGCTGGCCGGGGGCGTCGCGACCGCGGCGTTCAACGTGGGCGCCGCGGTCGGCCCGTGGCTCGGCGGCGTCGCGATCGGCGCGGGACTCGGCTACCGCTCACCCGTCTGGGTGAGCGCCTCGCTCATGGCCCTCGCCCTCGTCGTCAGCCCGCTGTCCTCTGGCCGGCTCCGGCGGGGCTCTTCACGGCCGTCCGGGCGGAACCGGTCAGCGCGGGAAGGTACCCGAGCCGGTGACCCCGCGCGGTCGGGTGGTAGGACGACTCGATCGGGAGCGTCACCGCGTTGAGCCAGTCGTCGCCGGAGCACAGCTCGTGCCCGGCGAACTCGTCCCGGACGTCGGACCAGGTGAAGCCGGCGCGGTCCGCGGCCCTGGCGGTCACGCCCGCCAGGGTGTCCGCGGCGCCGTTGAGCGCGGTGCGCTTGGCGTTGCCCAGCCCCACGCACCAGTCGACGATCGTGTAGAGGCGCGGGTAGCCGAGCACCACCACGCGCGCCGACGGGGACTTCGCCCGGATCTTCGAGTACAGCGAGTCGAGGCGTCCGGGCAGGGTGTTGCGCATGTAGCTCTCGGCCTGCGCCACCCTGCTCTCGCACGTCGAGGTCGAGTACAGGACGCAGGTCTGCATCACGTCGCTGAATCCGGCGTCGTTGCCGCCGACCGTGATGCTCACGAGCGTCGTCGAGGAGTTGAGCGCGCCGAGCTGCCCGCTCGCCACGTCCGTGGTGGTCGCCCCCGAGCAGGCCACGAACTTGTACGACTCCGTGGTGTGCGCCGCCGCCCACAGGTTCGCGTAGGCGTTGGCGCTGCGCTTGCACGACCCGCTGTCCGGGTCGTAGCTTCCGGCCCCCGTGCCGGACGAGTAGGAATCCCCGAGTGCGACGTAGCGGGGTCCGGCCGCATGGGCGGCCCCTGACCAGACCATTGAACCGGCGGCGAGAGTCACCGCACCGAAAGCGGACAGAAGGGGGCGGGAGAGACGCATCTGCACTCCGGAGCGACTAAGTGAATCGGGACGCCCGCCTTATACCCGGCCCGCCATTCTCTCAAGCCCCAACTCTGATCAACAACATTTGTCATAATTTGCCGCAGAAATCCGCGAATCTCACTGATTCCACTTTGTCAAGACACAAGAAGTAACAACCATTTCGGCCTAAATCACAATAGCCTCAGAAACCACACGAGTGCATTTTTCACACGGTGTTCCCGGCACGCCATCCGCGGGTGTCCGCCGTCCGCCGGCCGCGGACGCGGAGGACCTCGCCGAACGCGCGCTGACGCCCGGGAAACCCGTGGACCAGCATGATCTCCCGGGCCGCGACCTCGTCCGCGATATCGAGCAGGCCGCGGCGGTCGGCGTGCGCGGAAAGCCGCAGCGTCTCCACCCGGGCACGGACGGGGACGGTGATCTCACCGGCGTGATCGGCAAGCGCGAAGGTCCCGCCCGCAGCGGTGAGACCGAGTAGCGCCCGGCCAGGCGATTCCTCGTCCTGATAACCGGAGATGAACAGCGCGCTGCCCGGTTCGGGCAGAATCCTGCGCGCCCACTGAACGGCGGGGCCGCCATTCAGCATGCCCGAGGTGGAAACGACGACCCCCGTCCGGAAGGTATCGAGTTCGGCCGGCCGGTCGGCGACCGCGACGGCGCCCCCGAACACCCGCAGGCGCGGATCCAGCGTCTCGAAGACGGTGGCCAGGTCGGCGGCCATGCCGTCGACGCGGACGGGGACCTCGGGCAGTTGCCGCCGCAGGATCAGCGCGATCTCCTGGGCGCGCCCGAGCGCGAATGCGGGGATCAGCACCCGGCCGCCGCCCTGGTGGATCTCGGCGACGGCGCGCACCAGCCCGGCCGCGCCCGCGTCCCGCCCGTCGTGGTCGTTGGTGCAGCAGGTCGACTCCATGACCAGCAGGTCGGCGGCGCGAGCGGACTCGGGGACGCGGTAGCCGCCGACGGTCTCCTGCCGGAAGCCGGAGATGTCGCCGGTGACGACGACACGCCGGTCCCCGGCACGGACCACCGCCCCGGCCGCGCCCAGGATGTGGCCCGCCGGGAACAGCTCGACGGTCAGCGCACCGATCCGGCGCGGAACGCCGAACGCCAGCTCCTCGCAGCGCCCCGCCGCGACCTCGACGTCCCGCCGGCCGTAGAGGACGGCGGCGTCCGCGCCCCAGCGGGCCCGCCGGCGTTCCCGCGCCGCCATCACCTTGGCGGTGTCGGCCCACATCACCGGCATGAGGGCCACGGTCTCCGGGGTGGCGAGCACCCGCAGGTCCGGGCGCCGGGCGACGAGGCCGGGGACGTAGCCGCAGTGGTCGTTGTGGGCATGGGTGACGATCACCGCGTCGATCGGGCCGTCCAGGGCCCGGTCGATGGCGCGGGGCGGCTCGGCGCGGTCGCCGGGCCGGAGCCCCGCGTCGACGAGGATGCGGGTTCCGCCGGCCTCGACGAGCAGGCAGGACCCGCCGATGTGGGTGTCGCCGCCGAGCGGGACGGCCCGGAGATCCAGTTCCGCGGCGACCGTGACGGGCGGCGGGACCGGGTCCACGACGGCGCGCAGCGTCGAAAGGATCTCGGCGGGGTCTCGTCCGGCGGCGCGGGCCGCGGCTGCCAGGTGCGCGTTGTGGCCTCCGCCGGGCGGCGCCGCGTCGCGGCGGGGGTCGCGGCGGGGGTCGCGGGCCTCCGCGTCCTCGGCCGGGCGCGGCGGCGGTTGTTCGAGTACGCGCAGGAGCGCCGCGGCGAGGGCCCGCGGCTCCGTCCACCGCCGGCGCTCGATCGCGAGCCGACGGGTCAGGTCGTCCGCGCGTTCCTCCTGTTCGGCGAGGGCCTCCCGGGTGTCGGCGAGCCGTCCCGCGGCGCCCCGCGCGTCCTGCCGCGCGTACTCCAGGCGTCCGTGCGCGGCTTTGAGCCGTTTCCGCAGGTCGTCGATCTTGCGGGTGGCGCGTTCGGCGTTCCGGCTCGCGCGTTCCGCGGCCCGGCCGCGGCGCTCGACCCACCTCAGCCCGGCCTGGACGACGGCGTCGTCGGGATGCAGCAGGACGGCGGCGAGCGCGCGGGCCTCATCCCCGGCCCCCGCCTCCGCGAGGCGTTCGGCCGCGTTGCGGCGCAGTGCGGGGAACCGGGCGAGCGCCGACAGCAGCATCGGTGTCCGCTCCTCGACCAGCAGGCCGGGGTCGGGCGGGAGACGGGCGGCGGACGGACGTTCCAGCACCGCCAGCGCGACCGCGAGCAGCACCGGCCCGAGCGCCTCCCCGTTGACGGCGGGCCCGGTGACGGCAGGCTCGGTGGCGGTGGGCCCGGCGGCGGCAGGCCCCGTGGCGGCAGGCTCGGTGGCGGCAGGCTCGGTGGCGGCAGGCTCGGTGGCGGCAGGCTCGGTGGCGGCAGGCTCGGTGGCGGTGGGTTCGGTGGCGGCGGGCTCGGTGGCGGCGGGCTCGGTGGTCATGCGTCCTCCGCCCAGCGGGTCGCCTCGGCGAGGACCGGTTCGCACGCGAGCTCGCCGTTCGCGAGCTCCAGCGCGCCGAGCACCAGCAGCGCCTCCACCACGTCGTGCGTCCCGTCGTAGCCGTGCTCGCGCAGGTCACCGGGGCCGAGTCCCGCCGTCCCGTCCTCGCCGAAGAGGGTGAGGAGGGTCGCGAGGTCTTCGTGGGGGTCGCGGGCGTCCTCCGCGACGAGGATCCGCCAGGCGGCGGCGAGGCACGGGTCGGCCCGCACGCCGGTGGCGTCCAGGAGCGCCGCCGGCCGGAGGCGCACCTGCCGCAGCACGTTCTCCAGCGCCTGGTCGCGGTCGCGGCCGTGCTCGGTGAGCGCGGTCACGACCCGTCCGACCAGCGCCGGCCAGCCGCCGGTGCGGCGGACCAGTTCACGCTGCCCGGCGTCGTCGGGGAAGCCGACGGAGTCCTCCAGCATCCACTGCCGGATCGCGGGCGGGTCGAAGCGCCGCAGCGGCACCAGTTCGACGTCGTCGTCATGCGCGTACCGGAGCCAGTGCGCGGCCGACGCGGGCCCGGCGACGAGCACGACGGCGAGGGTCCCCTCGCCGGACCGGTCCGCGACCGCGTCCCGCGCCTCGGCGAACCGCCGTTCGAACTGGTCGCCGTCCCGCGCCGCGTGCAGATCGGCGACGATCACGTCGTGGCCGGGGCGGCGGCGGGCGTGGAGCACGTGGCCGCCGAACGTCCCCTCCCCCGGCCGGACGACGCCGACATGCAGACCGGACCGGTCGGACGCCATCGCCTCCAGTGACGCGACGACCCGCTCGGCGTGCAGTGCCGCCGACCCGGCCACCACGTGGACGAGACGGCCGGGCCGCAGCAGCCCGGTGATCTGGCCGATGCTGAGCGGCGCGCGGTCCGGCCCCTCCAGGTGCGGCATCCGGTAGGAGTGGGCGTCGAAGTGGTCGGGCTCATCGAAGTCGCCCGCGTTCTCCAGGGCGTTCTCCACCTCGCGGACGCCGCCGAGCAGCCGCAGGATGTGCGGGGTGCGCAGGCGGTACCGGCCGTCGTCCACACCGAGCACGCCCAGGTTGACGCATTCGGCGAGGAGGCTGCGGAAGTCGTCGCCGCTGCAGTCCTTGAACCCCTTCGCCCACCAGTACCGGCACTCCTCCCGCAGCTCCTTCACCGTGAGGGCCGCATCGGCGCCGTCGGCGTCGCCGTCGCCGTCGCCGAGGGAGTGCAGCGCCACCGTGTAGGCGATGACCTTGTACCGCTTGTCCAGGTTCAGCGTCCATTCGAACCGGTCCTGGAAGCCGCGGACGAGCTTCTGGTCGCGCCACACCTCCGCCACGTCCTCGCCGGTGATCTCGTACGGCAGCGTCCGGGGGCTCTCCCGCAGCCGGGCGAGCAGCTTCTCCGCGAACAGCTGGACGAGCGCCGGGGCGTTGTTCGCCTCGGCGATCACGCGGGCGGCGAGCGTCTCCGGGAACACGAACCCGAGCGTGGCCAGCGGCCGGACGAGCAGGTCGAAGGCGTCCTGGGGCTCCAGCGGCCCGATCGCGATGGGGTCGCCGAGCTGGGCGAGGGGCTGGTTCGGCAGGCTGTGGAACCGGGCGGTCTGGTGCAGCCCCGCCCACACCACCTTGACGCGGCGGCCGGTGTCCTCCATGAGGGTTCGCAGCGCGGTGACGTCCTCGAAGCGGCCCCGTTCGGCGTCCTGGTTGAGGAAGCTGTCGGCCTCGTCCAGCAGGATCAGCAGCTGCCGGTTCCCGTCGGCGCCCGCCCAGGCGCGCACCGCCTCGACCACCTGGTCGCGGCTCACCAGCCCGGACCGCACCACGCCCGCCTTCGCCAGCCGGTCGCCGAGCTTCGGCCACAGCGACATCGACCGGACCTTCCCGACCGTCTGGATGTTCTCCAGGATCACCGTGCGGTTCGGATCGGGCTCCAGGTCCCGTTCCGCCTTGCGCAGCAGCGCCGACTTGCCGAGCTGCCGCCCGCCGAAAACGAACGACGGCCCCATCCGGTCGGTCACCTTGCGGACCTGCTCGGACCGCCCGTAGAACATCTCCTCCGGGACGTCCCCGGCGGGGGTGTAGGGGTTGGTGGCGGTGAACGGCGCCAGCAGCGCCACCGACACCGACCAGTCCTGCGGCCGGCACGCCAGGTAGGCGATCGCGGCGTCGTCGAGGACCCCGGCGACCGGGGCGGGACGGTCCCGCGCGGCGCGGCCGAGCTGCTCACGGTCGCCCCCCGACAGGACGCCGAAGTAGAACACGAGCACCGTCTCGCCCTCGGGCTGCCCGCCCAGGAGGTCGATGAGCTGCCGCGGGGCGGGACGCCCCCAGAGCAGCAGCAGACGCAGCCGCCGCCCCGACGGGCTCTTCTGCGAACCGAAGGCGGGCAGCAGTGCCCCGCCCACCGACCCGACATGCCGGACGTCGTCGAGCCCGATCCACATCCGCTCGGGCGCCTGGCCGGCGTCGGTCTGCGTCCCCTCCAGCCCGATCATCTTGAGGACCGCGTCGACCAGCGACCGCATGTTCCCCGCCGTCTTCGACTGGCCGCCGTCCCGGAGGTTCAGCCACTTGCGCAGCCCCTCCCCCGCGACCCGGCGGGACGCCTCCCGCATCGACGCGATGTCGACGCCGGCGCCGGTGAGCAGGTCGTACAGTCCCGGCTCGGCGACGTCCCGGCCGGCGATCAGGGCCTCCTTCAGGTCGTCGATGTATCCGCTGGTCTCCTGCTTGCGGGCGCGTTTCCCGGTCAGCACCGACCGCCGGTGGAACACGTCGGGAAACGCCGGGTAGAAACGTCCGAAATCCGTGTCCTCGGACATTTCGGGGAGCTGCCTGCCCGCCTTCAGCTGCGCCAGGAACTCCCGCGCGGTCGTCAGGTCGCCCACCTCGATGTGCCGCTCGATGCGCCGCACGTCCGCCGCGCGCAACTCCCCCGCCTGCTCGGCGAGGGCCGCGCGCTCGGCCTCGATGGCGTCGTCGCACTGCCGCCTCAGCCGCGCGAGCAGCGCGTCGAGTTCCCCGCCGATCCGGTCGAAGTCGTGGCGGTCGGCGTTGAGCAGCCGCCGCACCGCCTCCTCGGCCTCGCGTTCCCCGCCTTCGGTGAGCACCCCGTCCCGCCGTGACGTCGCGATCAGGTCGCGGACGTGCTCGACACGCGTGTCCCGCCCGGCCCGGGCGTCCCGGACGAGGTCGTCCCGGCGCGCCCGCAGCCGTGCCGCGGTCTCCGGGTCCGGCGCCTGAAGGACGGAGACGACCGCCTGCGTGCCCCGGTGGTCCAGCCGCGCGGCACGTGCCTCGAACACGGCGTCCCAGTCGGGCGGGCCGGCCTTCGCGACGGACACGAGGGGCCCCAGGGCGACCTCGCCGTCCAGCTTCAGCGTGTGCGGGTCGAGCGGGACGCCGGCGGGCAGCAGGTCCCGGTTGACGACACGCGCGGGCGGCGGCTCGGTCCCGGGCAGCTCCGCCCCGTCCAGCAGGGTGAACACCCCGCCGAGCAGGGACCGCGCCGCCCGCGCCGCCGCGTCCCCCGCGGTGCCGGCCATCGCGGTGAGCGCCGCGTCGATCTCCTGGCGCCGCCCGCTGACCGCCTCACGCAGCTGCCGCAGCGGCCCCGCCCGCCAGTCGCGGTCCCCCGAACCGGCGTCGCCGCTCTCCTTCACCGCGGCCGCCCACCGGCCGGCGGTGTCGAGCGCCTCGTCGATCCATTCGTGCAGCCTGGCCCGCGCCTTCGCGATGATCGGCTTGCCCTTGTTGGGGCCGTTGACCCGTTTGTCGGTCGCGTCGATCAGCCGGTCGACGCCGTCACCGCCGCGCAACCGGACGACCTCGGCGGCGACCTCCCCGGCCCGCGCCGGGTCGTCCTGCGCGGCCGGTTTCAGCAGCTCGTGGATCTCCCTGCCGTCCTGCAGCAGCGCCTTCCACACCTCGGTCGCGCGGGCCAGCTTGTTGGTGCGGTGCGGCGCCTGGTCCAGCAGCCGCGCCGCCTCTCTCGACGCGGCACGGCGCGACTCGGCAAGCCTGGCGGCGCCCCGGATCCAGCCGTCGATGCCCGGGCTCAGGTACAGCCCGGCCCGCGCCGCCCGCGCGAACGCCTCCCCGCAATCCTTGAGGACGTCGTGACGGGACACGACCACGTTGAGGCTCTCCGTGAGACGCGCGGCCTCCGGATGCACCAGCCCGGCTCTGATCGCCGAAGCCCACGCCAGCACCCCGCCCGCCGGGTCGTCGGCGAGCGCCTTGGCGTCCAGCTCACCGGACATGGCGGCGAACTCGGCCGACAGCGGCCCGGCGAACACCGCCATCTCCGTCGCGAGCGCCGCACACCATCGCGCGTTCACCTCCGCGTCCGGCCGCCCCGCCGCCTTGCGCACCCACCCGGCCAGCCCGAACCGCCCGTCCCGCAACGCGGCGACTTCCGCCTCCGCAACCGCGGACCGTCCACCGTCACCGGTTTCCGCGACCGGCTCCCGGACGGGCGCGGACTTCCGGACGGCCTCGGGTACCCGCACGGGCTCGGCCTCATCAGCGGACTCGGCCGCCGGGACGGCCCCGTTCTCACCGGCGGGCACGGCGTCTCCAGCGGGCACGACATCTCCGGCAGGCTCGGTCTCGCCCGGGTCGAGTTCGGCACCGGTTTCCGCCGGCGTCGGCGAGCCCTCGTCCTCGGGCTCGGTGGACGCCTCCGGTTCCGCCGTGTTCGGCTCGTCGTCGGCGAGCACCCGCTCAAGGAAGGCGTCGAGGGCGGACATGTCGGCCTCGTCCGCGGGGGGCGCCTCGTCCTCGGCCGAAGACCCTTGCTCTGGCACGGGAGCCGCAACCGTCCTGGCCTCCGCGGCCGTCCGGGGCGCCGGGACGTCCACGACCTCGGGGATCTCACCCTGGCCGGTCGCCTCATCCCCCGGGACGGGGGCCGCTCCGTCGCCGGGGGCCGTTCCGTCGCCGGGGACGTCCGCGATCGCGAGCCGGCCCATCAGCGCGACGTCGACAAGGCTGTGCCAGCGGGCCGGCAGTCCGGCGCGCGCCTTCTCGGCCAGGGCCGGACCACGCCGCTGATCCTCCTCGGCGGCCATCACGGCGATGAGCTCGGCGAGGACCGCGAGTCCGTCGCCGCCGTCGTCTTCGGCCGCCGCCCGGCGCACCTCCTCCAGCAATCCGGCCACGAACTCCGGCCCTTCGACGCCGCGCAGCCCGCGCGCCCGCCCCCGCCTCCGGCCGGCCTCGACCGCGGCCTCCACAGCGGATGCAAGCGCGGGCAACTCGGCGGGACGCTCCCCGGGAAGCACGGCGTCGATCCGTGCGCGGAGTCCGTCGAAATCCGCGACCACGTTCTGGATGAGCGCCAGGTCGCCGTCATCGGGCCGGTGACAGTCCCGCAGGAATCCCGCAGTACGCGCCGCCGCGTCCGCCGCGTCAGGGAACCTGCCGCGCAACTCGTCCAGCTCCGCGGCGAGGTCCTCGGGACGGGCCGCAGCCGCGGTCTCCTCCGGCTCCCGCCGCGCGACCTCCCTCAACTCCAGAAGAGTGATGGGATGCGCGGGCAGCTCCGGATGTTCCTCCCGGTGCGACGCCCACGCGTCCCGCGCCCCGGGCATCCGCTCGCCGGGCTCCGCCGCCAGCAGACCGAGAGCGACCACGGCGAGCGGCCGGTCCTCCATGACCACGCGCGCGAGTCCCCAGCGCACGAGCGCTTCAGGAGCCTCCCAGCCCAGCAGCGCCCGCAGCCCGGGTGCCCGCTCGAGGACGGCCGCAGCGGTGTCCGCGGAGAGCAACGCCACGCAGTCGTCCGCGTCGAGCCCGTCAGCGTTCCCGAAGCCGTGGACGAAGACACCACCGAGGAGGAACCGCAGGTTGTTCCGCTGCTTCGACGCCCCGTGGCGCATGGTGCGCAGCACCTGTTCGGCCGCACCCGGCGGAAACCTCTTCCCGCCTCCGAGACGGACGATCTCCAGTACCGCACGCACCAGCTCCGGCGGGCTCGACCGCAGGAAGCTCCGCATGCCCGCGGCGGACACCTCCGTCAGCGCCGCGTCCTCAAGCTCCGCAAGCCCGGCGGCACATTCCGCAAGAGACCCGAAAGGCGCCGGCCCTTCGTGACACCCTTCACACCGAGAGCCGTGCCCCATCCCCATCACCCCGTCCTCCGCCGTCGCCGCCACACCGCGGGTGGCCTGTGACGCGACCATAACGCAGAGTTCTGTTCCAGTCCATCAATTCGCAAAATTTGTGTTGATCGAATTCACATAACCACGCCAAGCCCTCCTGCGACCGTCCGGCGACTGCGACCCGCCGCCGGCCGAAGGACCCTCACGTCCAATACCGGCCCGATCACCTGACCGGCTATCCAACGTGCTTGATCAAGTGCTATCCTCCGCGTTGATCGAGTTCACAGCATCACCGTTCCCGATCACGCGTGAACGCGTGCGCGGCATACGCCGTCCCAAGCGCGCCGATGCTCCCCGCGCCACCGCTGCCGCAGCGACCGAAGAAGGGCGGGGCCTCCGCGTGCACGCTTCACCGACACACGGCCGTGGCAAGCGAACATGACGACAAGCAAGCCGCTGACCTCCCGCGATCCGGAGCGACTCGGCGAGTACCGGCTGGCGGGACGGCTCGGCGAAGGCGGCCAGGGCGTCGTCTACCTGGCCGAGGACGAAAGCGGCCGACAGGTCGCCCTGAAAGTCCTCCACGACCGCAGCGGCTCCCGCGACGCCCTCGTCAAGGAGATCTCGGCCGCCCGCAAGGTCGCGTCCTTCTGCACCGCCGAGATCCTCCACGTCGGCGAGGACGACGACCTCCCCTACGTCGTCACCGAGTTCATCGACGGCCCGTCCCTCCGCGAACTGGTCGAGGAGAAGGGCCCTCAGAGCGGTCCAGCCCTGTATCGCCTCGCGATCGGAACCGCCACGGCGCTCGCCGCGATCCACCAGGTGGGCATCGTGCACCGCGACTTCAAACCGGGGAACGTCCTAATAGGCCCCGACGGCCCCCGCGTCATCGACTTCGGCGTGGCCCGTTCCGTGGACGCGACCGTCACCGCCGCCAGCACGGTCATCGGCACACCGTCCTACATGGCCCCGGAGCAACTCGGCGGCGAAACGGTCGGCTCCGCCGCCGACGTGTTCGCCTGGGGCGCGACCATCGCCTACGCGGCGAACGGCAGGCCGCCCTACGGCCAGGACACGATCCCCGCGGTGATGAACCGCATCGTCAAGGGCAGACCCGACCTCGGCGGCCTCACCGGCCCGCTCCGCGACCTGGTCACCCATGCCCTCACCAAGGACCCGGCCGAACGACCGCAGAGCCGGGACGTCCTGCTGCGGCTCCTGGAACACTCACAAGGCCCCATCGCAGCCCCGGAGGCACTCGCCCAGGGCCGCGCCCTCGCCATGGCGGACGACGACTCCCTCGCCGGCGAACGCACCGCCCGCTGGGCCACCGTCCGCCTCCCCGCCGAGCCTTCACGGCGTCCTCTGTTCCAGCGCGGCGTCCTCGTGACCGGCGTCCTCGCCGCCGTGGCGCTCCTCGCCGCCACCGTGGCGATAGCCCTCAACGGCGACTCCTCCGAACGCACCCGAACCGCTGCGGCCGCACCCACGTCCGCGCCGCCGCGCCAATCCACCTCACCGCGTTCGTCACCGGCCGCGACGCCCCGCACCGGCCCGCCGAGAACTCCCTCCGCCGTCGCCGCCGCCATCCAGAAGGCGGTCGCCCGGCACGAAACGGCCACCTTCGCCGCCGAGGGCGGAATGACCCAGAGCGCCGACAGTTTCGAGGCGCAGGGGCGGTTTCATTACCAAGACGGCAGAAGCACGAACTACGACCTCACAGCACGCACCGACCTGGCCGCCGCCATGTACGGCGATTACAGCGATCAGCGCATCATAATTCTGGCGAACTGCGCCTACTACCGCGTGCACCCGGAAGAGTGCGTGCCCACCAATGTCGACTCCATGTACGAGGGTATGGACGTCATGATCTGGACGGCGATCGAGGTCAGGTGGGTGACGTCCCCGTACAACATCATCGAATTGCTCCGGAAATCCATGTCCCTCAAAAGGAGCACGGACGCCGGGACCATCACCTACCGCGGCACGGCGTCCGGTGCGAGGCTCGCCGCCGATGGCCCGATAGCGCCCTTCTACGCGATGTTCGGCAGCCGGCTCACCAATGTCACCTACACCCTGGTCACCGGCCGCGACCATCTCCCCCAGCGCCTGGACATCGACGTGTGGTCAACGATCCAGACGGACCTGGTCTACCACTCACTTTATTCCGCCGCCTACCGCGACTGGGGTAAGAGCGGGATCATCACCCGCGTCTACTGACGCATCTCACACAGGAACCGAAAACGGAGGTCTCTGTATATGCAGGCTCACGAAGTCGCCTTTTTCAAGCTCATCGAGGGTGAGAAGCAGTTCCAGATCCCGCTGTACCAGCGCACCTACAGCTGGGGTCACCGGGAATGGACGCGGCTGTGGGCCGACGTGCTCGAACACGCGGACATCATCGCAGCCGGAGAAGACCGGACTCCGCACTTCATCGGCTCGGTCGTCCTGGCGCCGGGCACGATGTCGGCCGGGGACATCCAGCGGTGGCTGGTCGTCGACGGGCAGCAGCGCCTGACGACGCTGATACTGGCGAGTTGCGCCCTGCGCGACCGGTTCCGCGAGATCGCGCCCCATGAGGCCGACCGGATCCACAAGCAGTACCTCGTCAACGAGTACCGCGACGGACTCGACCACCTCCGGCTACTGCCCACCCAGGCCGACCGGAAGGCGTTCACCGCCTGCATCGAGAGCGGGGCGACGGCCGGAGGCAGCGACGGCATCGGCGCCGCGTACCGGTTCTTCAAGCAGGCCCTGATCGACTACGACCCCGACGGGGACGTGGCGGCGCTCAAACGGTTGGAGACGGTCGTCCGCGGCCGGCTGTCCGTCGTGGAGATCACCGCCGAGCAGGGCGACAACGTCTACCGGATCTTCGAGTCGCTCAACAACACCGGCGTCAAGCTCAGCCAGACCGACCTGCTGCGCAACTACGTCTTCATGCTGCTGCCGACGATCGGCGAACGCGTCTACACCAAGATCTGGCTGCCCATGCAGGAGGAGCTGGGCGCCGCCAACCTCGAACTGCTCGCCTGGCTCGACCTCGTGATCCGCGGCGACTACCGCGCGAAGCAGAGCGAGGTCTACCGCGCCCAGCAGCGCCGCCTCGGCGAGATCGTCCAGCGGGGCGGCGAGGCGGCCCTCGAAGGGGAGATCGCCGAGCTGTACCGGCGCGGCCGGCTGCTCATGCGGGTGGTCGAACCCGCGCGGGAGACGGACGGGCACCTGCGTGCCGTCCTGGCGCGCCTGCAGGAGTGGGGCGGGCAGATCACCTTCCCCATCGCGCTGCACATGCTCGACCTGCTCGACCATGGACGGGCCGCGGCGGCGGAGGTCACCCGCGGGCTGACCTACGTCGAGAGCTTCCTGGTCCGCCGGATGATCGCCGGCATCCCGACGAACAACCTCAACCGGATCCTCAACAGCGCCCCGAAGGAACTGGAGACGGACCGGCCGATCGACGAGGCCGTGCACCGCTACCTGTCGGGGGCGCGCCGCTACTGGCCGTCGGACGAGCAGCTCCGAACGGCCATTAAGACGAGGCCGTTCTACTGGTCAGGCCGCCCGAACCAGCGTTTTTTCGTGCTCAAGTGCCTGGAACAAAGCCACCGGTCGACGGAGCCGGTCGATTTCGCGGCGGCCAAGCTCACCATCGAGCACGTGATGCCGCAGACCGCCACGCAGGAATGGATGAACCTCCTGTCCGCCGAGGTGACCGACGAGGACGGTCCCGCAGAGCTTCACGCGGAGTTGCTGCACACGCTCGGCAACCTCACCTTGACGGCGGACAACTCCAAGCTCTCCAACAGCCCGTTCCACCGCAAACAGGAGATCTTCGACGCCAGCGCGCTGCGCATGAACCGCGAGATCGCCGATGCGCCGAGCTGGGGCAAGGCGCAGATCCTGGAACGCGCAGAGCGCCTGGCCGAGCGTTCCGTGTCGCTGTGGCCGGCGCCGCTGCCCGGCGGGTCCGACCTTGAGGACGAGCGCCGCACCTGGGTCCAGCTCCGGCGCCTGCTCGCCGAGCTCCCCACCGGCTCCTGGACGACCTTCGGCGACCTGGCCGCGGTCATCGGCTCGAACCCCGCCGGCGTCGGAACGTACATGGCGTCGCGTCCCGGCCTGGAGCACGCCCACCGCGTCCTCACCTCCGAGGGGACGGTGTCGCCGTCGTTCCGCTGGCCCGACGACCGCGCGGGGACGGCCCGCGACGTCCTCGAAACCGAGGGCGTCGCCTTCTCCGGGAGCGGCGCCGACCCCGCCCAGCGGCTCACCGCCAAGGAACTCGCCAGGCTCATCGGCATGGACGCCCCCGAAGACCCCGACGACCGGGACGCCCTCGAGGACCGCTTCGCGCGGCAGCTCTCCGCCCTCGGCGACGACATCTCCGACATTGTCGGCCAAGCCCTCCGGCACTGGACCGGCCGGGGCGGCAACCTCGACTTCGGAACGGCGGAGACGAACTGCATCCCCTGGCTGGACCACCCCGATGACGCCCACGACTGGATCTGGCCCGTCGTCTTCTACCCGCGCAGCGCGAAGATCGAGGTGGTGTTCCAGCACCTCGCGAAGCGCCCTCCGTTCGACGGCGACGCCCTGCGCGAGGAGTTCCGCCGCCGGCTCAACCGGATCGACGGCGTGGAAATCCCCGAGAACCGCCTCACCAAGCGTCCCAACATCCCCATCGCCGTGCTCTCCGGCGGCGGTCTCGAGCCCTTTCTGGAAGCACTCGACTGGTTCATGGACCAGGTCGGCACCGCCGTTCCCCGAGTGGAACCGGCAGCGGACGCCGGAACGGCCGACGCGGATCTCGCCGCCGAATTCCATGGCGCGATGCTGCTCCTCTACGCCCGCACCAAGACCGAGGCCGAATACAACGCCTCCGCGTTCCTGAGCATGGTCACCGAGCACGGTGGCGTTGGCGCCGCCAAGATCCTCCTGGCGTCCCCGACCATTACGGACGGCTTCACCGCCCTCCACGAACGCGGCCGCCTGGACCTCACGGTGGAAGCCCACGCCCTCGACCCGCGCTTCATGCCGCTCTTCACCGAGGACGAACAGGACAGGGCCCGCCACCGTCTGACCGAGGCCGGCTACCGCCCTTGAAAGGCGGCGAATGATCGCAGGACCATTACGGCTTGGACGCGCCCCGGCCTCGTGGCATCTTCGTCTTGACGTGGTGCCACGCGGTGCGGGCGTAGCCGTTCAGGCGTTCGCTGATGCGGCGGGCCCGGGGGAACTCGGTGCCCAGCAGTCCCAGTCCGGCGAGGATCGCCACGATGCCGGGCCCCGGCAGCACCAGCATCGCGATCCCCGCCACGATCAGGCCGAACCCGACGACCGCGACCGCGATTTTGCGCAGCAGCCGGACGGGCGTCCCGCGCCGCGGCGCCGGATCGGCCTCTGTCTCAGTTCGATGCGTCACGCTGGCGGTCAAGTCGCCCCCCGGGTCGTTGTCCTCTCCCTTTGGGACGAACCGGACCGTCCCCGAAGATCCCGATCAGCGGCGGTGTGGCCGACACCACACCGTCCCGGGACGGCTAGCATTCCGGCAATGAAGATCCGGTTTGCCGCGCCCCGTGCGCGCAGGCGCCTCGGGATGCTGGTTCACCGGACGGTCGCGCGGATGTGGAAGCGCCTCGGCGGGCGGATGCAATGGCGGCTCGCCCGGCTCAGGCACCGGACGTTCCTGGTGTACGCGGGCGGGATCGTCCGGGACGATCAGGGGCGGATCCTGCTGCTGCGGCACCGGCTCTGGCCCGCCTACCGCGCGTGGGGGCTGCCCGGCGGATACGTCAACGCCGGCGAGCGGCTCGAGGACGGCGTCGCCCGCGAGATCCGGGAGGAGACGTCCCTGGAAGTGGAGGTCACCGGACGCCCGGTCGGCCTCGCCAGCGGGTTCCGGCACCGGGTGGAGGCGTACTACGAGGCGCGGGTGACGGGCGGGCGGCTCGAGCTCGACGCGGCGGAGATCCTGGAGGCGCGCTGGTACGCGAACGACGAACTGCCGAACGAGATGTCCCCGCGTCTCCGCAACCTGATCGCGTCCCTGTGAACCCGCAACCGGACGCTCCGCCTCCGGTGGCCTATGGCTCCTCGCCGGGCGGCCCGGACGGTTCGTCGCCCGGCTGCGGCTCCGACGGCTCCTCGCCGGGCCCTGCGGGCGGCGGTTCCTCGCTCGGCACCGGGGCGGACGGCTCCACGCTCGTCTCCCCATCCGAGGGCTCCGGCGCCGGGCTGGACGGCTCCGGGCTGGGCGGCTCCGGGCTAGGGCTCGGCTCCCCCGTTTGCCGGCCGGGCCGGGGTTCGCAGTCGATGCCGTCGGCGTCGGCGTCGTGGTACCAGTCGTACTCGGGGTCCACGCCCTTGACGTACGGGCCGTATCCGTGGGCATTGGCCTCCGCGCAAGTGTCGAAACGCGGATCGAGGCCGTAGCCCTCACGCGGTTCCCGGGTTGCGGGCTCTTCGCCGGGCTCGTCTGGCACGGCGGGCGGTGACCGTCCTCCGTCCGGCGCATTCGGCGGGACCGGGGTGGACGGCGCCGCGGATCCGGACGGTGTGCTCTGCGGGAACTCCTCGTCCTCCTGGCCGCACGAGACGAGGCAGCCGAGGAGCAGGATCGCGGCCAGCGCGGCGAGAACCGACGGGAACCGCCACTTCGGGCGAATGCGGCGCGCGAGGCGACCGGGAGGCGATGCGGACATGCCGTGACCTTCATCCGTCGAGTCCGCCGCATCAGCCTCATTTCACCCGAAAGGCCTCAATAGAGACATAAGCAACAGATATCGCAGCGGCAAACATCCATCTAATTATCGAGCCCACCCGTTCGGCCTGGTGGTCATCAGGATCCCGGCCGGGCGGCCCACCGGGCGTCCACGGGGAGCTTGACCTCAACCGAGCTTGAGGTCACATGCTGGCGGCATGAACCTCACCGACCTCGAACGCGAATACCTCGCCACCCAGCGGCTCGGCCGCCTGGCCACCGTCGGCCCCAAGGGCGACCCGCAGAACAATCCCGTCGGATTCACCTACAACACCGAAACAGGCACCATCGACATCCGCGGCTACAACCTCGCCGGCACTCGCAAATACCGCAACCTGCGCGACAACGACCAGGTCGCCTTCGTCGTCGACGACCTGGCCTCCGTCACGCCGTGGCACGTCCGCGGCATCGAGATCCGCGGACGCGCCGAAACGGTCACCGGGGACGCCCCGCAGCAAGGCTCCCACTTCAGCGGCGACCTCATCCGCATCCACCCGGACAAGATCTTCACCTGGGGCATCGACCCGGACTCCGACGGCATGACCAAACGCACCGTCCCCTAACGTGCACGACCGCTCCCCCGGTGAGTCCACGAGGCGCGAGGCGGGCGCCGGCCGCCGGTTTGTCAGGCATCGTCGAACAGGCGGAGGCGGTGGGCGGTGGCGGCTGCCGCGCCGCGGCCGGTGACGCCCAGTTTGGCCAGGATGTTGGACACGTGGACGCTCACGGTCTTCGCGCTGATGAAGAGCTGTTCTCCGATCTGCCGGTTGGTGTGCCCGGCCGCGACCAGCCGCAGCACTTCCTTCTCCCGGTCGGTCAGCCCCAGCCGGTCAAGGGCGTTGCCCGCGATGGGGGTGTCCGGGGCGAGAGCGAGATGGGCGTTGCGCGCCAGTACCCGGATCTCGTCCAGCAGCGGCGCGGCTCCCAGTCGTCCGGCGACCTCGGCGGCGTTCCGCAGCCGGACTGCCGCGCCTTCCCGGTCTCCTGCGGCCAGGGAGCCTTCTGCGGCGCTCAGCCCGGCACAGGCCATCTCGAACGGCCGCTCCAGCCGCTCCCACCCGTCCGCGACCTCGGCCCACATCTCCACGAGCCCCGCGCCGGCGATGTCGGCGGCGGGCGCGAGTGCGCTGAGTTCGGCGGCCACATGGGCCGCGTACTGCGTACGCAAAGGCGTGTCCGCGGGCAGGCGGGCTTGGGCGGCGCGCAGTTCGGCGGTCAGGCCGGCATGGCGGGCCTCCGTGGTCACCGGACGAAGCAGGGAGGCGATCCGGGCGGCGGCGAGCAGTAAGGGCCAGACGTCGCGAGTGCCCGCAGCGGCCAAGGCACCGGTGAGCAGATCGCAGGCGTGGTCGTGACGATCCTCGCGGACGGCCAGCGACGCCGCCACCGCGACGGCCTGGGGGCCGGGTGGTCCGCCCGCCATCGAGCCGGCCGAGGCCGACTCCGCGCGGGCAGTGTCCCACTCGCCTCGGGCCAGGGCCGTCTCCGCCAGGAGGAGATGCAGTTCGGCGGCGGCCTGCCCCTGCGGGTCGCGTTCGAGAGCGGACCGGGCCGTGGCCACCGCTTCGTCCCACGCGCCGGTCGCGGCGAGTGCCGTGCCCAGCCGGAACGCCAGATGGGTGCCCAGAGTCCGTTCCAGGCCGCACTGGCGGGCGGCGGTGAGGCCGTCCCGCGCGGCGTCGCGCGCCTCCCCGTGGCGGCCGAGGACGTTGCAGGTCTCGGCGATGTTGAGGCAGGCCCGCGCGATGCCGACCGGATCGTCATGGTCGCGGGCGAGGTCGCGGGCGCGGCCGAGGACGCGCAGCGCCTCGTCGTGGGCGCCGGTGCCGGCGAGCGCCCAGCCCAGCGTGATGCGCACGTTGATCTCCAGCGCGGTGTCGCCGTCCTCGACGGCGAGCCGGGCGGCTTCGGCGGCGGCGTCGCGGCCCCGTTCGGCGGCTCCGTGCATCGTGAGCACGGCGGCGGTCAGGTCGAGGATCCGGGCGCGTTCGGGTCCGGTGACCGCGGGCAGCAGTTCGCCGGCCTCTTCCACCGCGGTGAGCGCCCCGTCGCGGTTCAGTTCGTGCAGTGCGATGCCCCGCTGCGCGAGGAGGCGCGCCACCCGCGCGGGCTCGCGGACGCGGTCGGCTTCCGCGAGCGCACGGTCGAGCAGTTCCAGGGCCCGGAGCGGCTCGCCGGCCCAGTTGGCCGCCGCGACCGCCGACTCGAACAGCGTGAGCCGGCCGATTCCCTGACGCCCGGTCTCGGGCACCCGGTGCCACAGCTCCAAGGCCCGTTCGAGCAGTTGCGCCTGTTCCGCGGGGGCGGAGAGCCGCTCGGCGACCCGCGCCGCCTCCAGCGCGGCCTCCAGCGCCTCCGCGGCCCGGCCCGCGCCGTGCCAGTGGAACGCGAGTTCGGCGGCGTACCGGTCCGGCGCGACGAGGCCGGGGTGGGCGCGCAGCGCCTCGGCGTAGGCGCGGTGCAGGCCGATGCGGTCGGCGGGCAGGAGCTCGTCGACGACCGCCTCCTGGATCAGCCCGTGCTGGAAGGCGTAACCGTCTCCCTCGGCGACCAGAACCCGGGCCTCGGCGGCGGCCCGCAGCGCGTCCAGCAGCGCCGGTTCGGCCAGCCCGGAGGCCGCGCCGAGCAGGCCGTGCGACACCCGGCGCCCGCCCACCGCGGCCACCTCCACCAGCCGCCGCGGCCGCGGGGCGAGCTCCTGAACGCGGACCAGGAGCAGGTCGCGCAGTGAGTCCGGCAGGGGCCCGTCGACGGCTCGCGCGAGCTCCTGCGCGTAGAGCGGATTGCCGCCCGATCGCCGGTAGACCTGGTCGGTGACCGCCGGGTCCGCCGCCGCGACCAGTTCGGCGGTCTCGGTGCGCGACAGCGGCTCCAGCGTCGTCCGGCGCACCCGGTCCAGGCGGGCCCACCGGGCGAGGAACGGGCGCGCCGGATGGCGCCGGTCCAGATCCGAGCGGCAGGTGACGACGAGCAGCACCGGGGCGGGCCGCGGCGCCCGGACCAGAACCTCCAGCAGGTCGCGGGTGGACCGGTCGGCCCACTGCAGGTCGTCGATCAGCAGCGCCGTGGGACGCTGCCCGCCCAGCCCGCGCAGCAGCGCGGTGAACAGGTCGAACAGCCGGGCCTGGGGGTCGGGGCCGCGCTGGTCGGGGTCCATCTCGGGCAGGAGCCGCAGCAGCCCGTCCACGCCCGGCAGCAGCCGCCGCAGCTCCGGCGGCCCCGGTTCGTCCACCAGGCGGCGGAGCACGGCGGTGATCGGCGCCAGCGGCAGCCCTTCGGTGCCCAGCTCGACACAGGCGCCCCGCAGCACCCGCATGCCGCCCTCGGCGAGGTCCGCGCCGGCCCGCTCCAGCAGACGCGTCTTGCCCATGCCCGGCAGCCCGGTCACCAGCACCGCCTGCGGCTCCCCGCCCCGCGCGTCCCGGGCGGCGGCCGTGACGGCGTCCAGCACCGCCCGCCGCCCCACGAACGCTGTCACGCCCCGAGCGTACTAAGGCCCCTCAGCCCGGATCTAAGGCACCGGATAGGACATCGCTCCGAAGCGAGACCGCCCCGCTCAGCGCGAGGCTCCAAGGCGTCGGTCACCGCACCGCCGAAAGGAGCCGCATCATGACGCACCAGGCCGTCTCGCCACGGGCGGAAGCCTGGCCGGGGGATCCTCGCCGCTGGGGCGCGCTGGCCATCGTTCTGCTGGCCGTGTTCATGGACCTGGTCGACATCACCATCGTCCTGGTCGCCGCCCCCGTCATCCAGGACGATCTGGGCGCCGCCAACGCCGACGTCCAATGGATCATCGCCGCATACGCGCTCGGCCTGGGGCTGCTGCTGATCACCGGTGGCAGGCTGGGCGACATCCTCGGCCGCAAACGCATGTTCCTGACCGGCATCGCCGGATTCACGGCCGCCTCCGCCGCCTGCGGACTGGCGCAGGGCATCGGCATGCTGATCGCCGCGCGCACCGTCCAGGGAGCCGCCGCGGCCATGATGGTGCCCCAGGTGCTGGCCACCATCCAGGTGGCGTTCCCGCGTGAGGAACGTCCGAAGGCGCTCGGCCTGTACGGCGCGGTGAACGGGCTCGCGGCGGCCGCCGCGCCCATCGTCGGGGGGCTGCTGGTCGGCAACGACGTGTTCGGGCTGGCCTGGCGCTCGGTGTTCTGGGTGAACGTGCCCATCGGCCTGGCCACGCTGCTCGGCGCCGCCGTGCTGATGCGCGAGTCCCGCTCGCCCCGGCCGCCCCGGCTGGACCTGCCCGGCGTCGCCCTGGTGACCGCCGGCCTGCTGCTGGTGCTGTATCCGCTGATCCAGGGCGCCGAACTGGGCTGGCCCGGCTGGGTGTGGCTGATGATGGCCGCCGCCGTCCCCGTCCTCGCGGTGTTCGCCCGGCTCCAGGCCCGCCGGGAGAGCGGGCACACGCAGCCGCTGATGCCGGTGTCGCTGTTCCGGCGGCGGTCGTTCGTGGCCGGGCTGGCCGTGGTCGTCGCCATGTTCTCCTCGATCACCGCGCTGTTCCTGGTGCTCACCCTCCAGCTCCAGCAGGGGCACGGCTTCTCCGCGCTACGGGTCGGCCTGACCTTCCTGGCCTGGCCGCTGGGGCTGGCCGCCACCTCGGGCCTTGCGGTGCGCCTGGCCGGCACGGCCGGACGCCGCCTGGTGGCCGCGGGGGCGCTGGCGCTGACCGCCGCCATGGTCGCGCTGATCGGCACGATCGCCGCGGCGGGAGACGGCCTGGGCGCCTGGCACCTGGTACCCGGGCTGCTGCTCGGCGGCCTCGGCTTCGGGCTGGTCGCCCCGGTCCTGGTCGGCATCGTCCTGTCGGCCGTGCCCGCCGCCGACGCCGGCGCCGCCTCCGGGGTGGTCAACACCGTCATCCAGGTGGCCGGCGCCACCGGGGTAGCCGTCGTCGGCGCGCTGTTCACCACCCTCCTGGCCGGCGGACGGGACATCGACACCGCCGCGCAGTGGTCCCTCGGCTACGCCGTCGCCGCCTTCGCCCTCGGACTGGCCCTCACCCGCGCACTGCCCTCACGAGCCCGCTCGCTGTAGATCCGTCACTCCATGAAGGGAAACGCCATGACCACGCTCGCCACCGCCGAAGGCGTCCGCGACGACCACGTCGTCGTCCCCATGCCCGCCGCGTCCGGCACCGCCCGGCTGAGCTTCGACGACGGCCTGGAGCAGATCACCCTGCGCCCCGACACCGCCCAGGCCGATCTCCTGGACGCGCGCTTCGGCACGCCCCTGCCCACGGTGTGGACCTCCGAGGCCAACGTGCACATCGCCTACTCCACCGGTGCGCGCCTGCTGAGCCGCTCCCGTCCCTCCACCCTCGCCCTCAACCCCACCGTGCCGTGGGCGCTGGACGTCCACGGCGGCGCGCAGCACCTGGACGCCGACCTCACCGGCATCGACGTCCGCTCGGTGACGTTCCACTCGGGCGCCGCCCACGTCCGCCTCAAGCTGGACCGCCCGGCCGAGGCCCGCGTGATCCGGCTGGCCTCGGTCAAGGACCTGCGGATCGAACGTCCCGCGGACGTCCCGGTCCGGCTGGAGGCGGCCAAGGGCATCACCAAGGTCACGCTGGACGACGAGTGGTACGGCGCGGTCGGCGACGGACTGACCCGGTCCACCCACGACTCCGGCGCCCCCGGCTACCATCTGATCATCGCCGGCGGCGCCGACACCGTCACCGTGGAGCCCACATGAAGCGCCGCACCCTCCTGAAGGCCGGACTCGTCGCGGTGCCCGCCACCGCGGCCGCCTCCGCCGGCGGCGTCGGATGGTGGTGGTCCGGCGCCGACCTGAACACCGCCGGGAAGATCCGGTTCGAGAACCGGCTGTCCGTCCCGCCGACGGCGCCCTCCCGCCTCGACGCGGACGGCCGGCGCGTGTTCGACCTGCGCGCGGCACCGGGCCGGCACCGCTTCCGGCCCGGCGCCGCGACCCCCACCTGGGGCATCAACGGCCCGCACCTGGCACCGACATTGCGGGCGACCCGAGGCGAGACGGTGCTGATCCGCTTCCGCAACGATCTGCCGGAGACCACCACCCTGCACTGGCACGGCATGCACCTGCCCGCCCGGATGGACGGCGGCCCCCACCAGCCGGTCGAACCGGGCGCCACCTGGTCACCGACCTGGACGATCGACCAGCCCGCCGCCACCCTCTGGTACCACCCGCACCCCCACGGCCGCACCACCGTCCACGTCTACCGCGGGCTGGCGGGCCTGTTCATCCTGGACGAGCCGGATCCACCGGAACTGCCCGGCCGGTACGGCGTCGACGACGTCCCCGTCATCGTGCGGGACATCAACCTGACCGACGACAACCGGCTCGACGAACGGCACCGGTCCCAGGGCAGCGTCGGCATGGTCGGCAACCTGATCACCGTGAACGGCACGGCGGCCCCGTACCTTCCCGTGACCACCCAGCGGATCCGGCTGCGGCTGCTCAACGCGTCCAACTCGCGGATCTACAACTTCGGCTTCGCCTCCGGACGGGAGTTCACCCAGATCGGCACGGACGGGGGCCTGCTGCCCACACCGTACGAGACCGGCCGGATACAGCTGAGCCCGGGCGAACGCGCCGAGATCGTGGTGACCATGCGGCCCGGGGAGCAGGACGTCCTGCGCAGCTTCCCGCCCCGCACCGGCCTGAATCTTTGGGACCGGCGCTGGACCGGCGCCGACGACACCCTCGACATCCTCCAGCTGCGCGCCGCGCCGCGGCTCACACCGTCGCCCCCGCTCCCCGGCCGGCTCGCCGACCCTCCCCGCCTCGCCGACCCGGCGACGCCCCCGGCCCGCCGCTTCCGGCTCGCCAAGTACACGATCAACGGCAGGTCCATGGACATGGACCGCATCGACTTCGCCGCCGCCCAGGGCAGCACCGAGGTATGGGAGGTCACCTCCATCGACGGCACCCCCCACAACTTCCACGTCCACGACGTGCAGTTCCAGGTGCTGTCGGTCGGCGGCGACGACCCGCCGCCGCACCTGCGCGGCTGGAAGGACACCGTCCATACCCCGCCGAACGTCCCCATCCGCATCGCCATGCGCTTCCGCGGCACCCCCGACCCGACGGCGCCCTACATGTTCCACTGCCACATCCTCACCCACGAGGACCTGGGCCTCATGGGCCAGTTCGTCGTAACAGCCAACGGGCGGGCCCCAAGCGCCACGACGACACCGGCCCACCATCACTGACCCTCCCCGCCTTCAGCGTCCCCCCACAGCCATGAGACCGGCGGAAGGTTCCACGCGACCCTGGCATCGGCGGAACAGCTTCAAGGTGAAGGACGCGAACGTCCGGCGGGTTTGCCGTTCCGCGCCACGGGAGGGTCCGGCCGGACGCTAGCCTGCGGTGAAAACGGTGGATATATCCGGTGACGCGGATGGAGTGGGGTTCTGGTGGCGGACGAGGCTTCTGGACCGGAGTGGCCGGGCGACCACGCACCGTCCGTTGACCTGCGGACCGACGTGCCGCATTCGGCACGCATGTACGACTACTACCTCGGCGGTAAGGACAACTTCCCGGCCGACCGGGAAGCCGCCGCCAAGGTGCTGGAAATCTTCCCCGACGTGGCTCCCGGAGCCCGCGCCAACCGGCGCTTCCTGGGGCGGGCGGTACGGTTCGCGGCCGGACTGGGCATCCGCCAGTACCTCGACATCGGTACCGGCATCCCGGCAGCCGAGAACACCCACGAGGTCGCCCAGTCGGTGGCCCCGGACTCCCGCGTCGTCTACGTCGACAACGATCCCATCGTCCTGACACATGCACGTGCCCTGCTCGCGGGCACGCCCGAGGGCCGCACCGCCTACCTGGACGCCGACTTCCGCGACGACGAGCGGATTCTGTCCGCACCCGCGACGGCCGCGCTCGACTTCACGCAACCGGTGGCACTGCTCACCGTCGCACTGCTGCATTTCGTTCCGGACGAGGACGGCCCGGGCGATGTCCTGGAGCGCTACAAGGCCGTCATGCCGCCCGGCAGCGTGATGATCTTCTCGCATGCCACCACCGACCTGGTGGACGACTCGGAGGAGTCCAAGGCCGTCGTGCGCGCCTACACGGGCGCCGGAGTGGGCCTGATGCCGCGCTCCCGGGACCGGATCACCGAGTTCTTCACCGGCTGGGACCTGCTCGATCCCGGCGTCGTCCCGGTCAGCGAATGGCGCCCCGACGGCAACCCGCACGACTCCGCCCTGGCGGTTTCCCAGGCGGGAGCCTTCGGCGGTGTGGCGATCAAGCCCGCCTGACCCGCGGACCGACCCTCGGCATCGGGACACCGCACCGACCAGGAGCGTCCGCAACCCTCGGTGCGGAGGCCGGCGGCCATGGTCGTGAGGGCGGCCCATAAGACTTGGGGCGGTCAGAGGGTGCCGCGTTTGTAGTGGTGGTACTGGGAGGCGAGGGTGTCGGTGTCGTAGGCGGGCCATAGCGTCAGGACGCCGTTGTTGCGGTCGATGACGAGGACGTTGTCGGGTGCTTCGGGCGGCGGGGCCGCGGGGCGGGCGACGAAGCCTTCGTCGAAGGGCTCGATGGCCAGCATGACGGGACGGCCGGCGGTCTCGGCGTACCAGGCGTCGGCGCGGCGCCAGGCTTCGGGGCGGTCGACCGGGTGCGCATGGAGGGCGTAGGCGGTGAGGACGTCGGAGATGGTGCGTACCGTCCGGCAGCGGTCGATGCCGCAGGCCAGGCACACGAGCCGGTCGCGGGGGTCGCGTCCGTAGCGGTGGGGGGTGAGGACGGTGGTGAGCGCCGCGGATGTGGCCAGCGTCAGCATCCGCCCGGTACGCAGGAAGGACTGGCTGTAGGGGTCGAGAGTGCCGACGTTCGACTCGGCGAGCGCGTCGAGGGCGTTGGGATCGGTGCGCATGGCGGTGGTCATGGCGGACCGCACCTGGGCGACGGTCCACTCCCGCAGATCGCGGGCGCTACGCAGGTCGCGGGCGCTCACGCCGCTTCTCCCAGGGACGCGGCGAATAGGGCGGCCACGGTGCGGGACCGGTCGTTGCCGAACAAGCCCCAGCCGGACGCGAGCAGCGACACGGTCCGCAGGCCGCGCCCGGACTCGGCATCGTCGGCCGCGTCGGCGACGGCGGGTTCGGACGGGGCGCCCTCGTCGGTGACGGCGACGGTGATCGCACCTTCCCAGCGGGTGATCTCGACGGTGAAGGTGCCGCCGGGCTGGCCGGACTTGGTGTGCCGCAGTGCGTTCACGACGAGTTCGTCCACGGCCAGCAGCACCTCGTCCAGCTCAGGGCAGCCGGGCAGGAGCGCCGCAATGAAGCGGCGGGCGGCGCGGGCCTGGTCGGGTTCGCCGGGGAAGGCGCGCCGCCAGCGCTGCGCGCTCGCGGGTACGGACGGGAGTGGTATCGGGTACGACATCGCGGGTTCCTCAGCGCGTAGTGGCCGGTTCGTCATCGTGCGTGTTCATCGTGACGACAAGAACCGGCCCGCACACGCAAAACCCCACGTCAAGCCACTGATCGGCACGCTCACGCGATGAGCGTCGACCGAGCGGGGAACGAGAATTCGGACGCTCGATAATTGGACGTTCATGCGTGAGGCCACCGTGCGATGAGCGTCGAAGCGACACGGACGCGTCCCGGTCAAGCTTGAGTGCCGGTGTTCTCCGCGACGATCCGGTGCGCAAGCCCACTGACCTGGGCGCGGAGTTCGTCGGGGGCGATGAGCGGAGCGCGCGAACCCGTGGGCGGGTGCGCGCAGCGGTTGGGTCCGCTCGCTCGCGTCGACGTCCTCCCTCTCCAGCCTCGCGGCTTCCGCGCCTAGTACTCCAGCCGCATTTGGAGATCTCGGTCTGATGGAGGCCGGGACGTGAGACGGCCACCGCTGTGATCGTGTGGGTGTGTTGAGACCAGACGATC
>NZ_JBEZGN010000031.1:0-132194 GCF_040650055.1 Spirillospora sp. NPDC048819
GAGCAGCAGATCACCGAGAAGAGGAGGGCCACGACAGCCCACTACGCCGGGGCCAAGGTGGCATAACCAGTCTCCACACTTTCAGGGGATTGACAAGCTCCTGGTCGGCAGCCGCCGCAGTGCTGGACCTATGGCTCTACTGGCCGACGTGGAACCTCTTCTGCTGCCGAGCCGGGACTCTCCCGGACCGCCTGCGGTGGGCCGGATCCCAATCGGCGACTTTAAATCCCCGATCCTCCGCCTCTCTGACCAGGGACTTCGGCCGAGATCGCGATCTTGGACGAAGTCCCTGTTGCGTTCCAGATGTCCGTTTTTCCGTGCGTGGTGGGCACGGGACGTCGACTGAGTGCACTTGGTCCCGGCGAGGCGGGCGGTAGCCCTCTCGGCTGGCTACCCTGCGTGTTCGCCGCGCCGGATGCGGCGATCCGCTAATGAGATCACGTTTGTGGCGTCGGATGGTCTCGGCTGCGTTCGGCGAGGAACGACCGCCGCCACAGCCGCTGCCACTGCCCGGGAAACCTCAGGGAGCACCCAGGTGTGGGTGTCGGCGGTGGAGGAATGGCGCGCATGGCTCAGCGTCTCGCCGATTATTTCCAGGTTGACGTTGCCGGGCAGGGCGAGCGTCGCGGCTCCGTGATCGCCCTTTGCTGCCCGAAGCCTCATTGCCGTAACCGAGGGATCAGCTGGGGAGTGCCCGGACTGCCGTTTCCAGTTGGTCATGGGCGGCGACCATGGCCAGGGCGCGTTTGGGGGGTGGAAGGTTCTCTTGGCATGTCGCCCATAGCAACTGGCGTGCGAGGGCGACATGCCATTCCCAGCGCGACCGGGCGCTGCCCTCGTCCTCCGTGAGCACCGGGCAGACCCTTCGCAGGTTGGCGGCCAGCCAGTTCAAGGCGCTCACTGCCGCCACGGTGCCCGGGGCAGACGTCACGGCAGCGTCGATCCGGTCGCCGGCAGAGAAGCGCGTGACGATGCTCCGCCAGGTGGCGAAGCCCGCGAAGAACATGGACTCGGCCCCCGCGTCCACGCTGCGCATGATCAGGTCGACCGCGAAGCGCGCTGGGTCCGCAGCCCAGTGAGCCATGCCGAACATGCTCGGGTCGATGAGTGTGGGCGTGGCATGCCGGCCCTCGTAGACGAGCGCATTGCCCCCGTGTAGATCACCGTGCGCGTAGGTGTGGAACGTGTGTCGCGGCAGGGACCGGGGCGACACTCCTGGAAGACGGCCGTCGAGGACGAACTCGTTGAGATTCCGCACCAGCCCATGCACCCCGTCGCCCAGGCCGCAGCCGTCCGTTCGCCCCATGACGTCGGTGTAGTCGTGCAACACCTGCCGGACCTGGTACCGCCGGTGGTGACTCAGCTGCAGCAGTCCCGAAGCGTCCTCGGTCTCCCGCAGATTGACCGCGTACACCTCGCGCAGCGCCTCGATGAACAGGATCTCGAGGACGTCCTCGACGACCGCGGGCGAAGGGCCCCCCGCCAACCAGGCGCGCATCGTGGTCGCCTTGCTCGCCAGCGCGGAGCACACGGCGTACCACCCGTTGATGGGCCCCACGGGTTCGTCCAGCAGCCGCCTGACCAGCCAGCGGGACAGCACCCGCTCGGCAAGCCGGCCGCGCTCGACCTCCTCGCGCAGTGATCGCTCGTCCCTGCTGATCTTGAGGACGTGGTGCGGCGGCCCGACGCCGTCCACCTGCGCGGAAACGGTGCACACGGCCGCCCCCGACACTCCTGGCGTCAGGAAGCCCACCTTCATTTCGCGGGCCTCCAGCCCCTCCCTCCTCAGCACGGCGGCGTACAGCTGAGTCAGCGTCGGGGCGCCGACCTCGTGGACGAGCCCCTGGAGGGCCGGGTCGCGTTCGTCGGCCATCCGCAGCGTCATCTCCACGACCGTGCCGTGGTTCAGGAGGTGGGACCGGATCTCCTCGGCGATGGCCGCGGGGTTCTTGACCACGGAGTCCTCACTGAACTCCGAGCGCCGGACGACCCGGTGCGCGCCGTCCCGTTTCGCGTTGTCGAAGAGGTCCTTGCGCCGCGGGTCGCCGGTACTGATCGCAAAGATGAAGGTGTCGCGGGAGCGAGCGTGGGCGGCGCGGATCAGTTCCAAGCCGCGCGGCTCGTCCTCGTCCTCCATGTCGGTCCGGACGAAGAGCAGGTCCACGACCACCAGTGCGAACGGCGCCTGGTGCCTGATCAGTTCGATCGCCTCGTCGGGGTCGGTCGTCGCCGTCCAGGTCACCTGCCAGCCGAACTCGTGGAACCGTACGTCGAACCGCTTCCTGATGCCGTCGATGTACTTCTGGTTGTCGTCGACCACCAGTGCCCGGATCGTCTTCACATCCCCGCTCCTCTCCATCGCGGCAGCGTGATCACGGCCTCGAACGTCCATGGATCGTCGGTCAGGGGACGGCCCCGCAAGGTCGCCCCGAACGGCCGGAGGCGCTCGTTGAAGGACCTCACGCCCCTGCCCGGCCGGCCGCTGGGCCGAGTCCCCGAGTTGCGGACGACGACCCGGACGTCATTCGCATCGTCGAACTCGCAACCAGCGTGGATGCGGCGCTCCGCGCCCTCGATGCCGTGCCGGACCGTGTTGTCCAGCAGGTGCTCCAGCACCTCGTCCAAGAGCTTGCCGGGGCAGAACACCAGGGCGTCGGCGGCCCCCTGCGGATCGTCCACCGGTACGCCCAGCACGGTCTCCAGCCGGGCCCGAGGCTCGGTCGGGGCCGACTCCACCAGTTCCACCAGGAGGGCCGGCTGCTCCAGGTCGGGTAGGTGCGCCGCCAGGAACATGTGGTGCCACCACCGGATTCCGTTGAGGACTTCGCGACGCTGCGCCGACCACGACCGGTCCTGTGGCTCCCAAGGACCCTCCAGGAGGACCTCCAGTCTCTCGGTGAGGGTGCGCAGCTCCGTGACGTTCGGGTCGTTGACCAGGTCCAGCAGCCGCTCCTGCTCAGGTCGGCCGAGCCGGTCGGCGACGAACTCACCGGCCAGGACGTCCACCAGCGCCGGGAGGTTCGCCAGCGCGTGCTCATCGAGGCGCCGCTCGCAACCCCGCCATTCACGCAGGATCTGCTTGACCTCCGACGGCCCCGGCCGACCGTTCGGGAGTTCCTCGACGAAGTCCCGCACGTGCAGCAGGTCCGACTCCAGCCGGTGCCGCCGCACGGCGCGCCGCAGATCCTCGCGCAGCCGGTGCCACGCGGTCTGCGGGTCCTGCGGCCGGGTGCGGTCGCGGTGGTCGGCGATGGTGATCAGATGCTCGAGGACGCGCACGTGGTCGTCCACCGACCGTTCCCCGGGCACCGTCCCGCCCTCCGCTCCCGGGCTCTCCAGCCGGTCACGGCAGTGAATGAGGTTGTCACGGAGAACCCCCACGTCGATCGGGGAGTCGTGCGACGGCCGCCGCAGCAGCCGGTAGCACTCCAGCAGCATGTGATCGACGAGCACCGCCTCGTCGAGCACGATCGGGAGCAGCCGGGGCAGCGCCTTGACCAGATCCTGGGGCGCGGCCACGGCGAGCACCGTGAGCGCCTGCGCCCGCAGCCAGGGCGACTCGGTCTGGGCCCTTCGCAGGCCCGCGCGGTCGATCCCGGCGAGAAGCTCGCGGGCCACGCCGAAGCGCAGCGGGGGGAGTTTCAGCCACTGCTGTTCGGCTGCGAGCAACCGCAGGAGGTTGTCTCGGGACCACTCCCGCTCGGAGGTCCCCCGCGCCAGGGCGCGCAGCCTGTCGATGACCTCCTTGCGCTTGCCGGTGTCACGCAGCGCGCTGCGCAGAAGCCCGCGCCAGCGCAGGTAGTCCACCATGTCCCAGCCGCTGACCGGCACGCTGAACAGGTCGACGGCCGCGTTCCGGGACACCTCCGAACGATCCAGCGGCCGGAGCTGCTCGTGCAGGAGTTCCGCGTGCCGGCGCAACCGGCCGGGCGTGTCGTCGGCGACCAGTTCCAGGTAGCGCCGCCGCGTCGCGCACATGGGACAGTCGTGCTCCTCCAAGCCGGTGAGGCTGCTGGTCCCCAGGAACCGCACGACCACTGGCGTCGCCCGGCGCGACGCGCCGGCGGTGGACGGCGCAGCGCCGGCGGCGCCGTCCACCGCCCGGCACATCCGGAGCACCTGAGAGTCCTGCTCGTCGAGCTGGTCGAGCACGGCGACGGCCACGACGCCCGCGGCGCCCTCGGTGGCGGCGAGCCGGATCATCTGCCGCAGCGTCGTCGCGCTGACCGCGCCCCAGTCGATGATGATCACCAGGCTCCCGGCGGACCCGGAGCCGAGGTCGCCCGGGAAGATCCAGCGATTGCCCGCCGGCCAGCGGGGCACCCCCACGAGCTCCGCGGCGCCGTCGCCCCGGTCAGCCATGCGCCGACGGACGGCGGAGGCGAGATGAGCGGCCGGTTCCGTCGCCGACCCGGGATGCCATATCTGGACCGGCGTATCGGCGAGGCCGACGCCGTCGTCCGCGGCCAGCTCCTCGCGGGCGCCGCGGACCGTGTCCAGGAGCGCGTCGGTGATCTTCACGCTGTCGTCGGCGTGATGCAGCAGCCGGTCGAGCTGGAGGACCGCGCTGAAATGCATGCGCCGCGGACCCTCGACGTGTCCGAGCCGCAGGGTCTCCGGGTCGGCCATGCACCAGCGCAGCAGCTCGTCCTGCGGAACCGGCTCGCTGGGCGGGACGGCGGGACGCTGCGGACGCCGCGTGATCGGATCGATGTTCACCACCACCCCGTCCACCGCCTCCTCCGGCTCCCTCAGCCGGACGCCGGTGAGCGCGATGACGGGGATCGTGCGGTTCAGGATCCGGACCGGCCCGCGCTCATCGCGCGCGTCGATGACGCAGACGATCACTTCCGGCTCGGTGCGCGCGGTGACCAGACCCGCCGCCGTACGCCGGACGCCGTTCTCCGTCAGGAGCAGGTCCTCGCAGAGGACCACCCGGGTGCCGTCTCTGACCCGGTCGCCGACGGCGAAGCCGTCCAGGTCGAACTCGCCGGGCGTGGTGTGGCACCCGCCGCCGAACAGCAGGTTCCGGCTGAACCTGGTGGCGACGGCGCGGACCACCGGTGTCCGTGTGCCCGTCATCACCGCGCCGTCCGGCGGCATGGGCCCCACTTCCCGCTCCACCTTGCGCGCCAGGACGAAGGCCGCGATCTCCGGTCCGATAGTCGAGGTCAGCAGTTGGTCGATGTCGACCCAGCGGTTCGTGACGCCCAGGGTGGGGCCGCGGAAGTGCCCCCGCCTGACACCGGGACCGGCGGTGCGAACGGCGTCGGCGAGCCTGCGGTCGACCGCCTCCTCTATGACCCGGACGGCGTTCAGGGGGAGACCCGCAACGCCACGTTCTCGCCCCATGGGCTCAGCAGGGAGGCGTGTCGGCGGAGCATTCGCTCGAACCCGGCCCGTGTGCCGTCGCCGCTGAGCCACCGGCGTTCGGCCTCCCGCAGCGGTCCGGTGCCGCCCGCCATGAGGAGCCAGCCGAGAAGTTTTCGCAGCCGCTGCGTGCCCCCGCACCAGGCGGCCTCACCGGAGGCGCCGATGATCAGGACGGGCGCGCCGTCCGTCCCCTCTCCGGAAAGGTTCTGGGACGGCTGCTTGCCGTTCATCTCGAACTCGGAGATCGCCAGGTCGAGAAGGAGGCGGTCGGCGTCCGGGACGACCATGATGACCGCCGCCGTCTCAGCGACGCGAACAGCGATGTCGAAGGCCCCCCTGAGCGCCGCCTGCGCCTCGGTACCCGCGGGTTCGCTCCCGAGCGAGCCGACCGGAACGGTGGCGACGACCCCACCGAGTCCGGGGTCGTCCCCTACCCTCGCGGCCTCGTCCGCCAGCCGCCGGGCACTGTCGGGGGTGAGGCCGTGCTCAAGGTCGAGCGTGCACTCCACCCAGCTCAGCCGGCTGTCGGAAGGCCCCAGAGGCTGCTTGCCCCAGGGAATGCCCTGGGCGGGAGATCTCGTATCGGCGAGGATGTTGAGCTCGGCCAGGGTGCCGACGCCCGGCCCTAGACCGTCCAGGGCGATGCGGCGTCCTTTGCTTGCCCGGCTGTACAGCAGGCCGGCCATCACGTTGGACGACCGGACCGTCACGCTTCCGCCGCAGGCCCGCACCACCGTCGCCACCCGCGAAAGGCCCCGGACGCCCCGATGCGGGGCCTCCGCCTCCTGCCGGCCAGGGGACCACTTCTCGATCGCGGAGAAGATCACCTCCTCGGCGGAGGGAGGCGGGTGGTCACCGGCGAGGTCCCGGCCGGACGCCCGCTCCGCCCTGGGACGCGCGGACGCGAGGCTCGCAACCAGCCCTTGCCCCGCATCCCCCACCACCAGGCGCAGGACCCGGCCGCCGTCGTCGGCCGAGCAGTCGGCCAATTCGCCCAGCTCCGCCGGAAGGTCACCGCGGCGGAGCACGAACGTGTCACTGTCCAGCAGGACCGCTCCCACGAGCGCCGCGGGCTGGCGGCCGCCCGCCGGCACCGCGTGCTCTTCGACGTTCTCCACCAGCTCGGTGAGAAGCGTCTGGCTGAGCACGCGGCCTCCCGGCTCCGCCATCCCGAGTTCACCCAGCCTGGCGAGTGCGGCGTGAAAGTCGTCCGACTCCTGAAGCTTTTCGCCGTGTGCGGACAGCAACCACTGGAGCGGCATGATCCGACGCGGCCGGTAGCGCGCGTCGCGGGGGCCGTCGTCGGCGACGCCCCCGTCCGCCGATGCGGCTTCCCGGGCCCTTCCGACCTGATGACTCCCGTGCCCCGCCTTGGTGATCTGGACTGCGCCTTCCGGCCAGTGCGGTGCGTGCAGGGCGTCCAGAAACCCGATGTGCCGCATGTACGCCCGGGTGTCGCGGCGAGCGCGAGCGCGGCGGTTGATCTGGCTCCGGGCCTCCGCGACGGCGGACACTCCGGGCCCTTCCCCGCCCGGCGGTTTCGGTTCGGCCGCGGGGAGCGCCTCCGCCGGCAGCGCGATCTCGGTGACCACGCCGTCCCGCACCGCCGCGTCCACCATGAGCAGCGCACGGGCGAGCGCGCCGAAGTCGGCGAACTCCACCTGGCCGAAGTCGAGCCGGAGGGCGGTGAACCCTGCCGGGAGCTTCCCGAGGCCGACCGCATTCTCCCAGGCCGGGATGGTCAGCCTTCGCGGGAGCCGGATTGTGGCCACGCGCGGTTCCTCCCACCATGACCCGACGGTTTCGGTCGTCACCCAGGATCACACGGCCTACCCCGCCAAAAAGTGGCACATTACGCACTTCTGACACGGAAACCGGCCATACTCCTGCAGCGCCTTACATGTAGGAGTTGCAGGAGTTTATGATCGATGCGGTCTGAGAAAGATGTTGCGGAGGGGACTGAAGCCGTCTCTGCGCAGGCCGCTGCACCATGGCAGGTCAGCGGGCAGGTCAGCGGGCAGGTCAGCGCCGCCTCCGGTTGTTCGGTGGGCTCGGCAGTTCAGCGGCGATCTCGGCGAATCCGTCCAACACCTCAGGGCTGAAAGTGCCCTTGACGGCCTCGGCTTCGGCGACGGTGAGCCGCGCCTTTCTAGGGATCGAATGGTAATAGCGGCCGGTGAACCGAATACCGGCCAAGCCGAGCTTGCTCGCGGCCAGCGGTTTGATGTCGCCGGTACCGTAAACATCGATCACCCGCTGGAACCGCCGCCGGTCACCGCTGTTGCGAAACCTTGCCCAGGCGACCGAGACGAGGGCGGTGTTCCCCCTCCGGTCGGCGATCGCGAAAAGCCTCCGGTCCAGCGATGTGCATGGATTTCGGATGACGGTTCGCTGCACCTCCCCCCACGTGACGCGCAAACACCCCGCGTCCCGTTGATCGAGCGACCGTCTGACCTGCCGCATACCCAGGCGCCGCCATGCCTTGTCGGCGTTCCCCTTACGCGCGGAACGCCTCGCATCCCCTTTGCGGGCATTGACGGTCTTCGCACTCACCGAGGAGGCTTCGCCGGCCCCCACGCCCGCGGCACCACCGGCGACTCCGCCACTTCCCACCATCATGATCGCGGCCAATCCTGCCGCGACGGCCTTTCCCCCGCCCCCGTCATCGATGCGAATCCGTCGACCGTTCTTCGTGATCCAGCGCTCCGCCATAACCGCCCTCCGAACTCCATCGGCCGGATCCCAGTAAGGCTAGAACAGGCCACGGACGGTTCCTGGCGGTCTCCCCACGACGTCCGGATCCGGACGAGGCGTGACAGAAACGAACCGAAAGTGCAGATCATCTTTACAGACGTCTGCGCGCGCCGAGTTTGCTGGAGAGGGCGCAGTTGCCCAGGATCGTGTAGGCGGTTCCTGGCCTCGTCAGGCCGGTTGCGGTCCGGTCCGTCCTCACGCCACACCGTTTCGTCGCCGGCGTCGCTGTCGGTGCGGTCGGGCATAGTGCTGCGTATGTTCAGCGGACTTCATGAGATCGACTGGTCGTCGATGGAGCATGCGTACGGCTCGGCCGAGGAGGTCCCGACCCTTCTGCTGGCGCTGCGTTCCTCGGACGCGGAGGAGCGGCGGAAGGCTCTTGGCAGGTTCTACGGCGCGGTCCATCACCAGGGCGATGTGTACGCATGCACGACGGCGAGCATTCCGTTCCTGTTCGAGCTGGCAGACGACGTCACGACGCCCGACCGGGCCGACATGGTTGAGCTGCTGGTCAGCATTGGATCGGAAGCCCTCGATCGCTGCGACGGGCCGTACGGTGGCTCCGAAGCTCATGTTGAAGCGGTTGCGGCCGTGCGCGGCCGTGCTGAGACGCTCATCGGGTTCGCCCGCGATCCCGATGTCCGCGTGCGCGGGGCTGCAATCCCCGGGCTCGGGTTGTTCATCGATGACGTCGACCGGGCTGCGACGGTGCTGGGCGGTCGGCTGCCGGCTGAGGCGAGCATCGTCGAGCAGCTGCTGATCGTTGAAGCGATGGCGGCGCTGGCCCTGCGCCTGCCGGAGCGTGCCGAGGCTCAGGCGATGGCGTGGTTCACCGAGCTGGCCGCCGACGCGGCGGTAGCACCTCAGACCAGGCTCGCGGCCGTGGTCCAGCGGGCTCGCTGCGCGCCCGAGCAGATCGGTGATGACACCATCGCGACCGCGATCACCCTGCTGCGCGAACTGGAAGATGCCGCCGTGCCGGCCGAAGCATGGTGCGACCCGACTCGCCCAGCGGGCCCAGCGGCCTCCGGAGACGGAGCGCCACCGCAGATCGTTGCCGCTTTCGAGGACCTCGAGCGACACCGTCAGATCCACTCACCCACCACGGATCTGCTGCGCACCTTCCATCGGACCCTGGCGGCAAAGGTTCCGCAGCGCACGGCACTCCTCGCCGAGCAACTCCGCAGCCGCGATCCCGGCTCCTGCCTGGACGCGATCCGGATGAGCGCCGAGCTCATGAAGTCCTGGCGCGGAGACCACACACGGCTCATCACCCTCGTCGCCGAACAGCTCAACGCGTCCCACGATCAAGTCGCTGCAGAGGCGGCGGCCACGTTGAACGCCTGCCATGCGATCGCCGAACCCGCCCGCAAGGCCTTGGCGGCGCATGTCGCCGCGCAGTACGCCTCGCACGGGTCGGATGTATGGTCCACGCCCCAGCCTCACCTGCGCAGGAGTCACCAAGAGGCCGTCCAAGCGCTGGCTCGTCTCGGTGATGGGCGAGCGGTGCCGAGCATCGTCACTGCCCTGGACAGCGGAGACGACGCCTGGCGCGCGGTACAGGTCGCTGGAACACTCCCGCAAGCCGCCGACCAGCTGATACCCCGCCTGTGCGCCCACTTGAGGAGTCTCGACCTCACCCAGGGACTGTGGGAGATGGGCGTACGCTCCAACCTGTCGGCCCTGGCCGCCCTGGCCGACGACAGCTCCATCGGCGTGATCATCGAGACCCTCGCTACGGCAGTGGCTCATGAGGTGTGGTCGGTCGCGTGCTCGGCCTTGGAAGCGTTGAGGGCTTTCGGACCGTCGGCGGCCCCCGCCCTGCAAACGATCCGGTCACTGATCACGGCCTCCGACGCCCATGTGCGTCCCGCCGCCGTTGCCGCGCTGTGGGCCATCGCCGGCGACCCGGACGAGGTCATGCAGCCACTGCTCGACCTGCTCGACGACTCCATCCCGTTCCGGATCAACGAGGCGGCCGACGTACTCGCCAAGATCGGCCCTCCCGCGCGAGAAGCACTGCCTCGCCTAAGGGACCTGCTGACCCACAGCTACGAATGGGTTCGGGTCCCCAGCGCGGCCGCCCTTTGGGAGATCGGCGGCGACGCCGAGGCACCAGCCGTGCTGGACACGCTCCTTCAAGCCTGGGAACAGAATCCTTCGACCGCCAATCATGTCGTCGCATGCCTGGACCGCATGGGCCCAGCCGCACGACCCGCCCTGCCCCAACTCCGCTCCGAGCTGCACCACGCCCAGCGTCGCGGCAGATACGACAGCATCGACAACGACGAAGAGCTGCAAGAGATCAGCCGCACCCTCATCGAACGGCTGGCCGGAAACTAGGCGTTTCAGCCGGGCGCGGGGGCGCCCTCCCCATGTTCGTCATGTGTGTCGAGGCCTTGTGGGAGAGCCGGATGCCATGATCGTGTCGTCCAAGTCACTCGCTGATCGCCCGTGACGTTCCGGAAGGATGACATTGGACAGAGTTGAGGTCCGTCCCCGGCTATGGCTTCTTGGGACGGCACTGGCCGGTGCCCTCGGGTTCAGTGCGCTGGGCCTGGTGATGATCCTTTATGGCGATCCGTTCGCGATCGTGTTCGGCGTGATAACCGTGATCTTTTTCGGCGGCGGGATGGCGTACGCCATGCTGGTCTCGGCCCGGCGACGGTTCGTGTCATTCACGTTGACACCTCTGGGTATCGAGGTGAACGGGGGCCTGGTTCCCTGGGAGGACGTCGAGGCGGTCGGGGTGGTGAAGGCATCCACCAAGCTTCTTGGCATAAGGCTCACCAGTTACGACCGCTACTTGGCTTCGATGATGCCGGCCGCTCGAATCGGGACCGAGCCGCACATGCGCTGGTTCTTGAGGCCGATCGTCGCCATCGACGGACTGCTCCCCGGAGCGGGCCTGACGAACAGTGCCCGAACCGCTTCGTCGCTCGAACGAGGGCTCCGGTGGAACCGCAGGAATTTCGGATGGGATTTGACGTTCAGCCCCATAATGATCGATCGCCCCCTGGTCAGGTTCGTCGCGTTCGTTGACGATTACTGGCGCAGGGTCTACGACGAACGGCAATCGGATCCTTCCACCGAAGTGTGATCGACGGCCGGGCACCAGGAACAGCCGCCCACGCCCACCGAAGCTGCACGGCGGCCTGCACTCGTATAGCACGGCGAACCTGACCCACGACATGCATTCGTGCCCGACGAGTTCAGCCATCGCCGGGCCCGACGCCTCCTCGCAGTCCCCACTCATCAGTGGCCGGAGTAGATCAACGCGGTGCGCCCCTGGCCTGACAACCGCAACCCGCGCACCGCCGTGCGCTACATCCGCGCCGGCGGCGAAGCCGTCGCCGAGTTTCAGGTGCCGGGGTCTGTCGGGCCGGCGAGGCCGTGGAGGAGCAGGTCGGTAAGAGTATCGACGATCTCGTCGTCGGTGGCGTCCGGGGCGTTCTCACCGGCGGTGAGGACCGAGTATCCGAACATCGAGAGCATCGCACCGATGGCGGCGGCCACCAGCGTGGGGTCTCCGGGGAGCGGGTGGCCCTGTTCGCGGAGCCACTCGAGGTGGTCGCGGAAGGTGCCGGTCTCTGTGATCAGGGTCGTCCAGGCGCGTCCGGACGAGGGACCCTCGGCCATGACCGACTGTAGCCGGGCAGCGATCACTGGAAGGTGCTCCTGGTAGGCGCGCCAGGCGATCGCCAGGTGCCACCGTAGTTGGTCTCGGTCGGACAGGTCGTGGTCGCGAGGGTGGTCAGAGGCCGCGACCTCCGCGTCCGCCTGCTCCTCGAGGTCGGCCATGAGGGCCTGGAGCAGTTCCTCCTTGCCGGCGAAATGGTCGTAGAACGAGCCGGTGGCGCGGCCGGCCGCGGCCGTGATGTCTGTGATCTTGGTGTTCAGGTAGCCGCGCTCCATGAACAGCCGCCGCGCGGCGTCTTTGAGGGCGGCCCGGGTCTCGGCCGCCTTCGCCTTCCGTATGCCGCTCACAAGACTCCTCCCAGCTTCGGGTTGACAGCAGACGCAGTATCCCAGAAGACTGAATCACTATTCGCCGAATATAGATTCAGTGAAGTTGGATTCAGGAGGAGCTTTGCGAGTCATCGTGATCGGTGGCGGGGTCGCCGGAGCGACCAGCGCCGTTGCGCTGCGGCGCATCGGGGCCGAGGTGACGGTGTATGAGGCGTATGCCGACCCGGCGGGACAGGTCGGTTCGTTCCTGAGCCTGGCGGCCAACGGACTGCGCGGCTTGGGCGCGCTCGGCTGCCTGGAAATGGTCCAGCGAGCGGGTTTCAACGTGCCCCGCCAGCGGATGTGGGCCGAAACGGGCAGGCTCCTGGGCGACACAGCGCGCGGACGGCTGGCCGAGGACTCCCTCATGAGCGTCACGCTGATGCGCGGCCGGCTGGTGGAGGCGCTGCGCGCGCAGGCTGTCCACGCCGGGGCCCAACTCGTGACCGGGCAGCGCCTGGTGGACGCGGTCACCGAGGGTACGACGGTTCGCGCGGAGTTCGACAGCGGCCTCACCACCGAGGCGGACCTGCTGGTGGGAGCGGACGGGATCTGGTCGGCGACCCGGCGGATCCTCGATCCCAAGGCCCCGGAGCCCCGGTATGCGGGGCTCTACTCGGCATCCGGGGTCGCCCACGACGTCGACGTGGAGCCCGGCGTGTTCAACATCGTCTTCGGCCGCAACGGTGCGTTCATCTACCTCGCCACGCCGGACCGCGCGGTCTGGTGGGCGGCGCAGGTCGCGTCCCCACGGCAGCCCGACCTGGCCTCGATCGAACTGGATCTGATCAAACGGCTCTACCAGCACGAACAGATGCCCGCCACCGTGCTCGCGGCAACCACGGAATGGCACCGGCCCACCTTGATGCACGTGCTGGCCGGGGTCCCGGTCTGGCGCACCGACCGGACCGTGCTCGTCGGCGACTCCGGCCACCCGGTCGGCGCCGGGCAGGGCGCATCAATGGCGATCGAGGACGCCATCGTCCTGGCCCGAGCGCTCCAAGAGGCCGACGTCCGCGGCGCCCTGGCCGTCTACGAGCAGAAACGGCGGGCACGTATCGCCAAGATGGTGAAATCAGCCAGCGCTAACCGCGACGCCAAGACCGCCGGACCTATCGCCCGCCGAGCCCGCAACCTCATCATGCCCGCGGCGATGAAACTCTTCTACGAACGCGGCACCTCCTGGCTGTACACCCACGATGTGACCGCCGACTGGCAGCACACTGGGCACAACACCCCGACCCAAACGTGAACGTACGGGTACATCAATCCCGAGCGGCACCGTCCAGGCGGGGAGCCGTCGTTTCAGGCTGCGCAGGGCTTCCTTATGGCTCTTGCCCTCGGCGCGTTTGCACTGGTAGAGGTCCTGACCAGCGGTCCGGCGGCGGATCTGGGTGATGGTCATGATGTGCAGGGCGCAGTTGAGCTGTCGATCACCGGCCTGCGACCGTCGGTGCCGTTGACGTCTCCGGACGAGGCGTCCAGCGGCGCCACACCGCAGTAGGAGGCGAACGCGGCAGCCGATCGGAACCGGTCTACGCCCGCAGTGCGCGCCAGGATCTTGGCCGCCGACAAGTCACCGATGCCGTGCAGCTCGGTGAGGGTGGTGCCGGAATCGGTGACCGCGACGGAGATCTGCTCGGCAACCGCGGGCCTGGCCGCCGGAGGTTACCGGGGCGGTGCCGTGGGTCGGCGGGCGAACAGGATCGCGCCCGGCTTCGGCCCGTCCGGACTCAGCAGGTGCTGCGCCTCCACGGTGAAGCCCGCCTCGCGGAGCCAGTCGGCCACGCGGGACGGTTGGCGGTGGTGCACGTACGTCTGTATGGGCTGGTCGGCGTCACCGGTCGTCTCGAGTATCGACTCGTCACCGACGTGGAATCCCACGGCCAGCACCCCGCCCGGCCGCAGTACCCGGTGGAACTGTCCGAGGACGTCCGGCACCGCCTCGTCCGGGATGTAGATCAGCGACCACCATGCGAGCACACCGGCGAGAGAGTCGTCGGCGAGCTCCAGGTCGGTCATCGAACCGACCTGGAAGCGCGCACCGGGGTGCTCGCGGCGGGCGATCTCGATCATCGCGGGCGACAGGTCGATGCCGAACGCGTCCGCGCCCAGTTCCCGCAGCAGGGCGGTGGTGTGGCCCGGCCCGCAGCCCACGTCGGCGACGGGCCCGCCGTCGATCGCGCGGACCAGGTCGGCGAACAGCACAACCCCCGCGCGGACGTGGAGCAGCCTGTCGAGCAGGTCGCGGGTCTCCTCGGCGTAGCCGGCCGCGATGGCGTCGTAGGAGTTGCGGGTATCGGTCAACCACGTCATCAAAGGACCGTAGCTCCTTCAGCCGAGTGCCAACAGGTGCACGCCCTCGATGCGGCACCCTCGCAGGGGCCCCGAGTGGGCCCGAGTGCCGGAGCGGCGTTGGCGACGCCCCGGTCCCCCAACCCGTAACCCGCTTGGCGCCAAGGCGGGCGTGTGAGAACGTGGAAAGCGTGATCGACACGACAAGGATGCAGCGCTCGGCCGCCTCGGGCGGCGGGCGTGTTGTCGTGTTCGCTCCTGGGCGTCGATGAGCCCTGCGCCGCATCGCGGCGCTGCTCTGTGCTCTCGACTCGTTGGCCTTCCCCCTTTTTGCCGGTTCGCCGCCGGTGCTCACGCCCAGGAGCCTTGCCATGTGCGTTGTGGAAATTCGTCCCGGTGAAGGCGGCGCCGACGCGCTCGCCTTCGCCACCGAACTGGCCGCCACCATCGCGGCTTGGGCCGCACGCCGGGGCTGGCCCGTCGACCGTTCCGCGGCCGAGCCGGGCCGCACCATCATGATGACCTTGGCAGGGGCCGCCGAGGCCGACGTCGCCTGGCTGTCGGGCACCCATCGCCTGCAACACGAGCCCCGCAACGACAGGCGCGGCCGCCGGCACACCTCCACCGCGACCGTCGCGGTGATGCCCCGGCAGACCCGTCCCAGCGAGCCGCTCGTCCGGGACGAGGACCTGCGCATACAGACCATGCGGGGACGAGGACGCGGCGGCCAGCGCAAGAACAAGGTGGAGACCGCCGTCCGGATCCATCACCTGCCCACCGGCATAGTCATCACCCGGACCACGGGCCGGTCCCAGGGTGCCAATCTCGCCTCGGCCCGCACCGATCTGGAAGACCGGCTTCGGCTCATGGCCGCGAAGCAGGCACGGCAGGACGCCGATCACCTGCGCCGAAACCAGGTCCGGCCCGAGCGATCGGCCAAGACCTTCACCCACAACGCCCAGCGCGGGCAGGTCGTCGACCACACCACCGGCCGGCGGTGGCCCCTGCGCGCCTGGCGCCAAGGCCGCCTCGAACGGTAACCACACCGACACCGATCAGGAACGACCTGAGCGAACCACCCCGGCTGCGGAATGCGCCGGTGAAACGCCTCTTCTGCCGCAGATCGCGCAACTCTGCCGACGAGCGGACAGGACGTGGCGTCGGATATCCGCCAGCCTCGATGTCGATGGGTGAGCACACTGTGTCTCATGGTCGACTTTTCCGAGGGGCTGATTGATCGCTTCGTCCTGGCCGGCACCGGGTTCGAGCGGAGGCTGGGAGCCGTGCGGTCCGAGCAATGGGCCTGGCCGACTCCCTGCACCGAGTGGAATGTGCGTCAGTTGATCAATCACGTGACGCGAGGGAACCTCAACTACGTGCACCTACTGCAGGGCGGTACCAGTGCGGAGTTCCTACGTCTCCGGGACGCCGACGCGTTGGGCACGGATCCGCTGGGTGCCTACGGCCGGTCCGTTCGACAGTGCGCCGAAGCGTTCGCCGCGCCCGGTGCTTTCCAGCGGGTTCTCGATTATCCCTTGGGGAAGGTGACCGGACGCCAGGCGCTCGCCGTGAGGACGACGGACATCACCATTCACACCTGGGATCTCGCACAGGCCATCGGTGCCGATGACAATCTCGATCCTGGTCTGGTCGCCTGGATCGATGGCTCTCTCGAAGAGATCTACGCCGACTTGGCGGAAACGCCTACCGCGGCCGGAACGACTAATCGATTCTTCGCCGCTTCCGACGGGGCGCTTGCTCGCGACGCGTCCCAACAGCACCGCCTGCTGAACCGCATGGGCAGGACGCCAGAACACGGCCCCTGAACCCCACCGAGGGCATGCGCAACGTCCGCTCATGTCGCAGATCGTGCAAGCCGGTGTCAGGAACCGGGCTCGTTCAGCGTCCGGTGGGGAGCACCATCCATCCTTCGTTTCCGGCGGCGTCGGTTTGGTCGGTACCTGGCAGCTCAGCGGGGGCCTTGGTCCGCAGCGCGGGCCGTCATGGCGGCCTTTCGGGAGTGCCTTGTTTGCGAGGCGCTCCCGGCGACACCTACGTCCATCGCCCGACCGTGACGGGAAGGGGGAGCGCCCACAGCGTCGGGCGTGGGTTCCGGTCGCTCGCGGGCAGTTGGGGATTCGCGAGACTTCGCTTCACGGTTCGCTTCCCCCTGAGGGTGAGGGCATGGATGGCTCATGTGATGGATGTGCGGTCGGTGTGCCGAAACCTATCGTGACCGTTCATGATCACAACGAACTCGACGCTTCGGCGTGCGGCGACGGTGGTTCTGGCCTTGGCGGTGGCGGCCACGGCCACCCCGGCGGCGGCCGACCCGGCGGAGGCGGCCGGCCATGATCGGCTGCGGCCGGTGGTGGAGCGGCTCACCGGGCCGGACGGGGCTCCCGGGGCGCTCGCGGAGGCCAACGACCGGGACGGCCGTCTTGTGGCCACCAGTGGCGTCGCCGACATCCGGACGGGCGCACCGGTGCATCCCCGGAGCCGCTTCCGGATCGGCAGCGTGACCAAGCCGTTCACCGCCACCGTGGTGCTCCAGCTCGTCGGCGAGGGGCGGATCGAGCTGGACGCTCCGGTGGAGCGATACCTGCCCGAGGTGGTGCGCGGCGCCGGCAACGACGGGCGTGAGATCACCGTCCGCCAGCTGCTCCAGCACACCAGCGGGCTGCCGGACGTCCTGGACCACCTGTCCCCGATGGAGGTCCTCGACGACCCGCTCCGGCATTGGGAGGCGCGGGAACTGGTGGACATCGCCCTGCCGCACCCCCGTGAGTTCGACCCGGGCGAGGAATGGGGCTACTCCAACACCAACTACCTGCTCGCCGGAATGATCATCGAGAGTGTGACCGGACGCTCCTACCGCAAGGAGATCCATCGGCGCGTGATCGTTCCGCTCGGGCTGCATGACACGTTCGTGCCGGGCGACGCGCCCGGCATCCCCGGGCCGCACCCACGAGGATACGTCCGGCCCGAGTCCGAGCTGGTGGACATCACGCGCCTCAACCCGACCGTCGCCGGAGCCGCGGGGGGCATGATCTCCAGCGCCTCCGACCTCAACCGCTTCCTGGCGGCGCTGCTGCGCGGACGCCTGCTGAAACCGGCGCAACTGCGGGAGATGCTGGACGGCCGCCTCACGGGGAGGGCATCAGGGTCCAAGTACGGCCTGGGGCTGCAGTGGCTTCCCGCCAAGGACTCCCCCACCTGCGGTGACGGGTTCTGGGGGCATGACGGTGACATGCTCGGCTTCAGCGTCCGCGCGGGTGCCACCATGGACGGCAGGCAGGCCACCGTCATGGTCAACCTCAACCCGGGTGGCGGCCCCGCCCTGGATGACGCCATGGCGGAGGCCCTTCCCACGGCCCTGTGCGGCGACTGACCCGTGATCTGTTCCCCATGCTCGTGGATGGGCCCGCTGCGAAGATGAATTTGTTCGTCAAGTCCCTCGCCGGTGCGGCGGCGCTGCCGGGACCTCCTCGTGGCCGCAGAGGCGGCCACGAGGGGAGTTTCTCTTCTGCCGATAAGGTGCGCACGGGTTCATGACGAGCGAGGGGACGGACGCGGCCTTGCTGTCATGGTGCGGCGTCTCCATGCTGAGAATGGTCCGGTGCCGACGCCTTCGTGGACAGGAGCGGACATGGAAGCCAGCCCTTGCTACATCGTGGGCCTCGACAATGGCGGAACGACCAACAACGCGACCGTCCTGGACGCTGAGGGCCGGTTCCTGGTATCGGGGCTGATGGAGTCCGCCAGTTGTGTTCGCGAGGGGCCGGAGTCGGCGCTGCGGGCGCTAAGCGCGATCCTGGACGAGGTGCTGAAGGTCACCGGGGTGAGCAGGTCGTCTGTGATCGGCGTGGGACTTGACACGCCGGGTCCGGCGGGCGCCGAGGGAATCATCTCGGCGAAGGGCTCAACGAACTTCGGCCATGCGGACTGGGCCGGGTACGACATCCGAACTGGGCTGGAAGAGCGGATCGGGTTGCCGGTCGTCTACAGCAACGACGCCAACGCTGCGGCCTTGTACGCCCATCATGCGTACTTCGGTGCCGAGGCGATGGAGCGCTCTTCGGTCTCGGCGATCGTCGGGACGGGGCTGGGCGGCGGAGTGGTCGAATCAGGCCAGGTCGTCCGGGGCGCGTCCGGTATGGCCGGTGAGCTGGGGCACATCCGCATTCCTCTTGATGGAATCATTGAGGACGGGCAGCCTCTGCCGATGTGCAACTGCGGGAACTCGGGGGATGTGGAGAGCATCGCCTCGCTGACCGCTCTGGAACGGAATCTGCTGCCGCCCTGGCTACGCCGTTTTCCCGGCCACCCGCTGTCGGACGTGCCGCTGCCGGAAGCCGCCAAGCTGCTGCGTTCGTACGCCGAACGCGACGACCCCATGGCACTGGCGATCTTCGAACAGCAGGCGAAGGCGCTGGCCAGGCTCTTCACGATCGCGGCGGATTTCACTGATCCGCACGCCTACTTCCTGGGCGGTGGCGTCGTGGAGGCGAACCCCCGATTCCGGAACTGGCTGCTGTCTCTAGTACGCCGACACACCGGGCTGCGCGTCGAGCAGGAGCGGAAGGCGATCTTCGCTCTCGTTCCGGATCTGGACATGGCGGGCGCCCGCGGGGCGGCGATCGCGGCCCAGGAGGCACTTCGCTCGAAGATCCGGGGCCCGGCATAACGAGCGAGCCCTACCCCCTCGGTGAACCGAACCCTGCACCGTCCCACTGAACGCCTTCGCGGTAGCAGGCGAAGGTCGACAGGTCGACGGTGCGGCTCGGTCAGGACCGACCGGTTGAGCGCCAAGAACGTTCGGATCGCGGCGTGGAAGTCTTCGGGTAAGGGTCACCGACATAGCCGTCGGCGATGAAGCAGCAGGGCGCACCGCCAAGTATCGGCACGGGGATGGGTTCGCTCTGATACCAGCCCAGGTCGGTGTCTTGACGACCGGACCAAGGCCGGGGATCTGCATGCCGTCAGAGTACGTGGCTACCGGCTATCCGGTGACGCGGGGAAAGCCCGGCGCTCGTGGCGATCAGTGGAGCGTGGCGCCCATTCGGTGAGGACGTGGCGTACCGTTCGAAGGCTTCAAGTATCTTCAAAATCCGCAGAAAGGCGGCCGATGGGATTCATTAAGCGCTTCGACCACGTCGGTATCACCGTTGCCGACCTCGACACCGTGACGGCGTTCTTCGTCAGCCTCGGCATGGAGGCCGATCAGAAGATGGCCGTGGAAGGCGAGTTCCTGGACACGGTGATCGGCATGACCGGCTCTGCCACCGAAATCGTCATGCTGCGACCACCTGGCGGCGGAACGACGTTGGAGCTTTCGAGCTTCGTCCGTCCGGACCACCTCCCGGGTTCACCGGCCGCACCGGCCAACGAACTGGGCCTGCGCAACGTCGCGTTCGAGGTACAGGACCTGCAGGCCGCCGTCGACCATGCCGCAGCCGACGGCTACGGCCTGGTAGGAGGCATCGGCGAATACGAGGGCCTGTGGCGGATGGCCTACGTCCGTGGGCCTGAAGGAATCATCGTGTCGCTGGCCGAGCGCATCCACGAGTAAGGAGACATCGTGTACACGACGGTGACCGACGAACAGATTCAGGCTCTGGCCTCGACCGCGAAACCGTACAGCCTGGCGCTCCTTCAGTGGACCCCGGAGCGAACCATGAACGGCGCGGATGCAATAGAGCTCGAGCATCAGCGACGCATGGTGTCACTTCGTGCCGATGGGGTGATCGCCATCCTCTGCCCGGTCGTCTCCGACACTGTGGCAGGCGTCGCAATCATGACCGTGCCGGCTGAGGAAGCCGCTGAGATCATGGCCGCAGACCCTTGCGTGCAAGCCGGGATGATGCGCTGCGATGTACATCCCTGCCACGGCTTCCCCGGAGATGCCCTCCCCACCTGAACGATCCGGTTAGGTCGAAGTGCACTTCCCCGGGGGAGCTCGGCTTGCATCGTCCGCTCAGCCGCGATCGAGCGCTCGTGCCGTTGAGCGGATGGGTGGTGGTACGGCGGTTCGCGCACCTTCACCGTGGTTGGCAGCAACGTCCAAGCCAGCGCCTTTTGCTCATGGCCTTCGGCTTCGCCCGGGGCGGCCCAACTCACCAGTCCTTGAAGTCAGCTGCCGAAAATGACCTAATGGCGACGATGTTCGAGCATTTGCGACCGCTGTACACACTCACTTCCCGGACGATGCCGAGCGCTGGACAGGGCTGTGGGGGTTTGTGCAGGCGTCGAGACCGAGGATGGACACAGTGAATGAACTGCCGCTGACTGCTCCCGAGACCGCGAGCGCGATGGCCGGCGCTGCAGCCGACTTCCTTGCGGCGCTGACCGAAGTACAGCGGGACAAGGTCGGTTTCGACTTCGCCGATGAGGCTCAGCGGCGCGACTGGTCGTTCCTGCCCGCCAGGCAACGCGACGGCCTGCCGCTCGGCGCGCTCGACGAGGCGCAACGCAAGCTGGCGCACGAGTTGATCGTGGCCGGTACCAGCATGCCCGGCTACGCCAAGGTCGTCTCGGTGATCGCCATGGAGCATGTGCTCCACGCGCTGGCCGCGGTGCAACGCCCGGCGAGCGCGGACCTGTTCGACCCGGGACGGTACTGCTTCAAGGTGTTCGGCCGCCCCGGCGACACCGGCGCGTGGGGGTGGCAGCTCGCCGGGCACCACGTGTCGCTCAACTTCACCGTGGTGGACGGACGTTATGTGTCTCCCACCCCGTCCTTGCTCGGCTCGCAGCCGGCGACCTTCGGCACACTCGCCCCGCTCACCGATGACGAGGAAGCCGGCTACCGGTTCGTCAACTCCCTCGACCCTGACCAACGCGCCTCCGCGATCATCCACCATCGACCGCCGCCGGATCTGGCGACCCGCATCACACCCAAGATCGGTCACCTTGAGCGGCCGGATCCGGTGTTCGCGCCAGAACCCGACTACGTGCTCGACGAGGCCGAGCGCGACATCCTCAGCTACGTGCGCGACGCTCCCAAAGGGCTGCCCGGAAACGCGCTGCGCGAGCACCAGCTCAGCGCCCTGTTCGCCATCGTCGAAGCGTTCGCCGGGCGGCTGCCATCGGACGTGGCGGCAGCGCAGCTCCGCAATATTGAGCACGCCGGCCTGCAGAACCTGGTATTCGCCTGGGCCGGCGGTACATCACCCGGAGACCGGCACTACTTTCGAATCCAAGGACCGGTCCTGCTGATCGAACACGACAATTCTCAAAACAATGGCGCCCACATCCACTCGGTCTGGCGCAACCCCGCCGACGACTTCGGCGACGACGTTTTGGCCGAGCACTACCGCCAGCACCACACGACCCAGCAGGACCACTAACCAACGTCCATCCCAGCGATCCGACTCTGCGAACATCCTCTACTGCCGCCGATTGTGCATTCGCGCCGGTGATCGAATGTTGACGCGGACTTCGCGCGCCGTTATCCGGTGCGGCAGGCGGGCGGGCGGACGATCCTGGAGCTGTGGGTTCCGGCCGAGGAGTTGGAGGAGTTCAACGCTCATCTGGCCGGTCCGATCCGTGTTGTCCGCGAGTTCCACGCTCCCGGTTACGGCCAGTTGGCGAAGCAGGTCGTCCAAGCGGCCGCCGGCCGGGGACGTCCGGACGAGGTCGCGGCGATGCTGGCGGTCGCCGGCGCAAAGACCTGGGTGGGACTCGATCGGGCGCTGCGCACGCCCGCGGCGATCTACGGCGGAGGGGCGCCCACGACGCTGGGCGGGGCGGCGGATGAACGGCTTGCGCGGCTGGTGGAGGCTTGCTCGCGGGACGGGCGTCGACGGGAGTCGGCGGTCGCAGTCCCGGTGACGGGTGCCGATGAGTGGTTGCTGCCCGTTCTGGTGCTGCGGACTGCCGACTGGGTGCCGCAGGTGCGTGAGCGTGCGCGCCGGTCGTTGGCGGCCGCGTTGCGGTCGGCGAGTCCTTCGGGCTTGTTGGCCGCTGCGAGTGTGGCCGTGGAGATCGGATCGTGGACGCGCGGCGGCCATGCGCTGGACGCTGTCGCCGGGACGCTGGGGGCGGGTCCGGATGGGCTGCTCGCGTCGGCGCGCAGGCATCCCGATATAGGGGTGCGGCGGCTGGCGTACCGGTTGTGGCTGGCATCAAGCCGTGCCCGGCACGAGGGGGTCATGCGTGCCGCCTTGGCGGAGCGTGATGGCGTCTGCCGGCTCCGCTGTGCGGAGTGGCTGGTGTCCGGCGCCGTCCGCGACCGGCGCGTCGATGTGCTGGAGCGGTTGTTGGCGCAGGGAGGCGCGAGGGTCGGGGTCGAGGCGCTCACCGCGCTGGTGAAGCTCGGCCGCCCGGACGCCGGTGTGGCTCATCTGGCGGATCGGTCGGCGATGATGCGCGCCACCGCACAGTGGGCCGCCCGCCGCGCCGGCCGCCGTCCGGCCGCGATCTACCGCGATGCCCTGGCGATGATGCCGCCGTCAGGCCGGGTCCGTGCGCTGGTCGCCGGGCTCGGCGAATGCGGCACGGGTCAGGACGTGGATGTGCTGCTGCCGTTTCTGGAGCACCCGAGTCCCCGGGTGCGGGCCGAAGCGGTACGAGCCGTCCGCCGCCTGGACGGCTCCATCACCCAGCTCGCCGGCATGCTCGCCGATCCCGCTCCGGTGGTCGTCCGTGCCGTCAAGCAGGCACTGCGTCACGAGACCTACGCGGTACCGGCCGCGCGGTTGTGAGCCCTGCTGGCGGCCGATTCGCCGCCGCATGTCCGGCTGGGGGCTCACCTCCGGGCTCCGGGTCTGCGGCGGCTCGGTGGTGGTCTGTGAACACCTTGTCGCCGTCTGCGGCCGGCCGGGGGCTTTGCGGCGGCCCTCAGTGCTGGTCGGCTGGTTGGGCTGGCGCATACCGGGTACGGCTTGCCTGAAATATTGGACTATCACCTGGTCAGGAGGGGATTCTCATGACTGGGACAATGCGAGCGCCTCGCAGCCGCGGCATGCTCAGCGGGCTGCTGCTGGTGCTCCTCGCACTCTGGGGCGGGCTCATTCCGTTCATCGGCCCCTACTTCGACTTCGGCTTCGGTTCGAGCGAGTCGTGGGTCTACAGCAACGACCGTCTGGTGCTGTCCATCCTCCCGGCGATCGCCGTCGGCCTCGGCGGGCTGATCCTGATGGCCACGGCGAACCGGCCGGTGGCGCAGTTCGGCGGCTGGCTGGCCGCCCTCGGCGGCCTCTGGTTCGTCGTCGGCACCACGATCGCCGCGCTCTGGAACATGGGCGTGGGGACGCCGCTCGGCGGTGAGGGCCGCCAGGTCGCCGAACGGCTGTCGTTCTTCGAGGGCCTCGGCGCCGCCATGGTCCTGCTGGCAGGGCTGGCGCTGGGGCGGTTCCTGGTGATCGGCGTCCGCGAGGCACGGCGGGCGGACAGGGAACGCCGTCCCGTCGATGATCGCGCGGATGACCGCCCGGAGGCGACCGCGGTCCCGGCGCAGCGGACCAGGCGGGGCCCCTTCCACCTCGGACGGCAGAAGGTGGGCACCTCGGCGGGGAAGGAGCGGCACACCACGCGTCCGCGGGGCTGAGAACGCCCGCGGCCGTCGGCCCGTCCGCTGACAGCAGAAGGCGACTGGTCACGTTCCGTCACCGGTCGGCTGAGGTGGTGCTGTGCGGAATCAGCCGTCCGCTGCTTCGACGGACAGGATGCGGGAGTAGTGAAAGTTCCTCTCCTCCGGGCGTCCCGCCTCTGCGCTGCGCATCTCGCAGATCGCCTTGAGCAGCTTCTTCTTGTTCATCCGCACCATCTCGTAGGGCGGGCCGATGACCCGGACGGTCTCCACGCCGTTCTGGTCGACGTAGGTGATCCGGACCCGCTCGTCCTCCGCGACGGCTCGGGCGAGCAGCCGGATCTCGTCGGACCTGAGCTCGCGGGCCTCGCGTGTGACGACGCGCAGCGCTCGTTCCAGCTCCGAACGTGGGCCGGACGGACGTGGAGGACGCGGACCGGACGGACGTGGAGGGCGCGGAGCCGCCGGCCGCTTTCGGGCAGGGGCGCGTGACGGGACGTGCGGGTCCTTGCGCAGCCGTTCGGCGAGCGCGTCGAAGTCGGGCGGCGGATCGTCGGAGGCCGGCGGGGGAAGCGGCCCGGGAGCGGGGTCTTCGGCCGCCGCGTACCCGGCGGCGCGCAGCGCCGTGAGCACGCTCTCGCGCGGGCCCGTGGCGATGAGGACGCCGGGTGAGAGCAGCCGCGCGCCGAGGCCCCGGAGTGCCGGGTGCCGGACGGCGCGCGCGAGCAGTCCGGTGTCGGCGCAGTGGAAGACGCAGGTTGCCGGTACTTCCCGCAGGGACGGCGGGACGTGGCCGTCCGCCGCCTTCGCGATCTTGCGTCGCAGCAGCGGCGGGAGCGGGGCGGTGCTGATCGCGGCGAGGGCCGCTGTCATGTCGGCGGCGCTCAGGCCCGCTTCAACGGCACGCCGGAGGCTCTGGTCGCTGATCTTCCAGACCGGCCCGATCAGGCTGTCGGCGACCGCATCGAGTTCTTTCGCCAGGGGCCTGGACGGAGTGCCCCGGACGGTCACCATGAGGTCAGCGGCGATCGTCGCACGATCGGAGAACGCTGGCAGGACCCGGGACGCTTCTCGCGCCAGGCCGCCATGGTCACCGGCGGCGAGGAGCGCGCCGAACGAGGACAGTGCCCCGTGCGCGACCAGGCCGAGCAGCAGGGCCTCTTGTAGCGGAGCGCTGTGCGGCGGACGGCTGGTGGGGTGATCACAGGCCAGTGGTCGATGCCAGTCGAGCACTCTGCCGAGATCCTCGGGCGCATGCACACCCCGCCCTTCGGGCACCCCCTGCAGGACCGTCACGAGTTCGTGCCGCACCTGGACGCAGCCGTCACAGTCGGCTTTCGCGCCCAGGGCGTAGAGCTGCTTGCCATCGTTGGAACGGGCACGCGTCGGTGCGGACGGCAGCGTCCACCACGCGAACAGCAGCCGAGCGGCCTGTTCGCCCGGAGGTAAGAACGTGAACGCGTCACCGCCCGGCGACAGTCCGATGTGCGTCCCGTCGTTGACGAGCAGCCCGGCGCGCTGAGCACATGCCAACGCCAGCCGCGCGGAGGCCTCGCCGCAACGGGCGGCCAGCGTCACCCGTTGGAGCGCTCTCGGCTTCACCCCGGCCACCCTGAAGGCCTGCAAGGGCCGCCTCCGGCACTCGGCGAGCATCGCCGCCGCGTGCCCGGTGAACTCACCGAGCCGCGCTGCGGCGGTCAGCTCCACCCGTTCCGGACCGATCGGGACGGTCGGCGGCCCGGGCGGTAACGGGTCGAACGGCCCCGGCCATGCCGCGTCGCCTCGCGCAGGCCACCTTTCACACAGCGTCTCGGCGACGTGCAGCACCCCGCCGGGGCCGGGCCACACGAGCGCATGCCGCTCCAATGTCGTCAACGCCTCGTCCACCGCGGCGTCGGGCCCGTCCAGCAGCACTGTGATCCTTGACCTGGTCGCGTCCTGCCCGAGCGTCGCGGCCGCCTCCGCGACCTGGACGCAGGGCCGCGTCAACCGCCTGAGTGCCCGCTCCACCGACTGTCTCTGCTGGAGCCGCTCGGCGAGCTCGTCCCACCCGCCCGGTTCGGTCGGGCCGCAGACGTCGGACCGAGCCGCCAGCACCTCCGCCAGCGCACCCTTTTCGAGCGTGGCCAGCCAGGTCAGCAGAGGCGTTTCTGTCATGCCCGTTCTCCCTCCGCGGACCACCGGACTCGGGCAGCGAACGAGCACCATCCAAGCGCCGGCCACCCGGGCTCCGCCGCGAATCTGAGAAATGCGATCTCCTATTCTGTTCTAGGAGAACCGCATCTCCGGGAACCCTTCGCCCATCGCCGTCAAAGGCGGTCGTCCGGGATGCGGAGGAAGCGTCGGTGCCGGTCCCGTCGCACTTATGCGGGGCTGTCGGTGGACGGCGCCAGCGTCGTCTCATGGGATTCCGGTCGGCGTTTCCGATGCCGGCCCACCGTTGCGGACGAGATCGCGGTAGAGGGTGAGGGCGGGCTTGGGGTGGTAGGTGTCGGTGACGAGCCCCAGTGTTCCGGTTGGTTGGGTGGACGCACTGTCGGCGTCCCGGAGGCTGAACAATTCGTAATGGGTGATGTTCAGGGGTTCGCGGAGGGCGAGAACGGTATTGATCATGTCGGACAGGGAGTCGCACTGCGCCTGATCGGTGCGCGGTTGCCCGCTCGGGGTACCGTTCTCCGCGATGTGGATCGGCGTGCCGGACGGAATGCGGGCCCGTGGTAGCGAGTGCTCTCGCAGGTGGCGCAGAGCGTGGACGGTGAGGGAGGCGGCGTCTCCCGGCGTACCGCGCGGGGCGACGGGTGAGAAGGCGTCGGGATACAGGCCCAGGCCGACGTAGTCGACGTGGTCGGCGAAATCCCGCTGTGGCACGGCGGACAGGTATTGCCAGAACTCGTCGTCGCCTCCCAGCCATTCCGGTGGTTCGGCGACGGAGAAGCCGACCTGCACTTCGCGCAGGCCGCGGCGGTCCAGCGCGGCGCGTGCGTACGGTATGCCGAGGGTCAGGGCTTCGAGAACTCCGGGGGCGCTTCCGTCGATGAGCGGGATGGGGAAGTTGGGTTCGAGCGTCACTTGCAGATACCGCGTCAGGTGGCCGTAGCGGTCGATGACGGTGTCGAGGAAGGCCAGCCATCCGGGGAGATCGGCGGCCTGGGGGATGTAGCTCACCACGAGGTCCAGTTCACGGCCTGCCCGGACGTACCACTCGTCGGGCATCGTGAGGTGAGCGAGTTCGTCGCCGGCTCCGAGCGAGGTGACGACGTCCGGCGGTGTCGCGTCGCCGAAGAAGTGCACGTACTCGCGGATGACGAAGGCGTTGCCGCCGGCGAGGTCGTCCACGAGATCACCGATCGCGGCGGGGTCGGGCGGGTGCGAGCAGACCGTGGCCGCCCGGCCGCCCGGATAGATGCCGAACTTCATGGTTCAGCCCTCCTTCGCCCGGCCGGACCGACTGCCCGGCCAGTCGATGTCGTGTGAGCGGATCCGCGACGCCAGCGTCCTGATCCAGGTGGTCTCGGCGGTCACGATGGTGCGCCAGTAGGCGGCTTCGAGCATGTGCACCTCGGCCACACCCTCGGGGCGTTCCGCTCGCCGCAGGGCGGCCAGGTCCTGGTCGAGTCGGTCTGCGCGGGCGTCCAGGATGGACGCCGCGTGATCGGCCGGGAGAGCCCCCGCGTAGGCGACGGCCATGATGAAGTCCACGGAGGCGACCTGGCCGTCGCGCAGTCCCGCTTCGACCTTCCGTCGAAAATCGGCCATGCCCGCTTCGGTCAGCTCATACGCCGTGCGCGGCGGACGGTTGCGGACCTGTTCGGGCAGGCGGGAGGCGACGAGGCCCGCCCTCTCCAGCGCCTTCAGCAGCGAGGTGACGGTGCTGCGCGTGACCGGCGGTTGCCCGTATCGCTCGCGCAGGCGCGCGGTGAGTTCGTAGGCGTGCGACGGCTGCTCGACCAGAAGCCCGAGCAGCGGCAGCACCAGGCTGTTCCGTGACGCGTCCAAGGGCACGCGCCAACATATAGACGTATACGTCTAATGACAACCGGAACCTTATGCCGAAGCCAGGCCGCCGACCGGCGACTCCGACTCGCCGGCTCAACGCACTCCCCCGGCACGTCCGGATGGTGCCCGGTCGTGGCGCGCTCGGATACCGTCACCGCGTGATCGAGGAACTGGTGGCACGGGTGGAATCCGGCGATGACGCGGTCGTCGATGAACTGGCCGACCGGGCGGCGGCGGATCCGGCGGCGCTGGCTCCGTACCTGTTGCGGCTGTTGGACGCGGGAGCGTTCTGGCGCTTGGGGGTGCTGTACCGGGGCGCGGACGAGGATTTCCAGCGTGAGGTGGTGGCCCGAATCGAATCGGGTACGGGTCACAGGTCGTACATGCTGCCGTACCTGCTGGCGCAGACGCGCGGTCCCGTCGTCGAGGAGGCGTTCCGCCGCTGGATGCGGTCACCGCCGCCCGGGCCGGACTTCGACCCTTACCGGCGGGGCGTGGCGGCGCTGATTCGCGATGGCGGCTGGGAACTGTCGGCGGACGGCGTCCGGGAGCTCTGCGGCACCGGCGCCTACCGTCTGGTGCCGGGGGCGGCCGGCGATCGCGCCGACGGTACGTGCCCCTGGTGCGGGAGTCCGCTGTGGACCGCTCTGGACGTGGACACCGCCGATCCAAGGGTCGGTGACGCGCTGGCGCATACCGGTTGGCGCGGCAGGCTGCGGGTCGTCACCTGCCACTTCTGCTCCTGCTACGGCACCACCTTTACCGAGGTCACCGCCGGCGGGGACGCGAACTGGTCCGCGCGCAACGTCCGCCCCGAATACCTCCCTGGTGGAAGGCCCGAGGAGCCGCCGTCGACCAGGTTCGCACCAGGGGACCGGCAGGCCACGCCTTACCTTTCCAGCGCCTGGGAAAGGGGAGGGTCCACCCTTGGCGGATGCCCGGACTGGATCCAGGACCCTGCCTATCCCGATTGCCCGGGCTGCGGAAAGGCCATGGACTACGTCGGTCTGGTCGGCGGCGCGGATCTGCACGAATACGGCGAGGGCGCCTACTACCTGTTCCTGCACACGCCATGCGGGCTGGCCGCCGTGGAGTATCAGCAGAGCTGAGCAGGGACATGTCGGCGACCACCGCCCACGCCGAGAACCCGAAGAAAGATCTGGGATGTGTGTCGGATTGGGGCGGAGCTGTTCGTAGCAGGGTGAGAGGCCGTTCAGGCGGATGCGCCAGGCCGCTGTTCGACGGCGAGGCCATGGCGTACGTCGAATCGCGAGCCGTCCCGAAGGGCATAACGCTTCAGGTCTGCCGACGCACCCGGGGGGCGCCGTGGTAGAGGTGATCGGCCGCCCGCCAGGGGCGTCCCGAACCACAGGAGATGATCCGAGATGCAGTACCTGGTTTCCGTGATCGACGACACGGGCGATCTCGCCGCCCCGGAGCAGCAGGCTGCGATCGACGCGTTCGACGACCGGCTCAAGGCGAACGGGCACTGGGTCTTCGCCGGCGGCCTCACGGTGCCCGGCTCGGCCACCGTCGTCGACAACCGCGGCGAAGAGGCGATGTTCACCGATGGGCCCTTCCTGGAGTCGAAGGAGTTTCTCGTCGGCTTCTGGATCATCGAGGCCGACGACCTGGACGTGGCGCTCAAGCTCGCCGCCGAGGGGTCCAAGGCCTGTGACCGGAAGATCGAGGTGCGGCCGTTCCGGTGAGCGCCGTCGAGGCCCGGGAGGCGATCACCCGGGCGCACAACGAGGAGTGGGCCCGGGTGGTCGCGTCCCTGACCAGGCGTTTCGGTGACCTCGACATCGCCGAGGAGGCGGCGGCCGAGGCGTTCGCGACCGCCGTCCAGCGGTGGCCTGCCGACGGTGTGCCCCCCAACCCCGGCGGCTGGCTGACCACCACCGCCACACGCAAGGCCATCGACCGGATCCGGCGCGAGAGCAAGCGTGAGGACAAGCAGAAGGAGGCTCGGCTGTGGTGCGACGACCCGCCCGAGCCTCCGGAGGCCATCGGCGACGAGCGGCTCCGGCTGATCTTCACGTGCTGTCACCCGGCGCTGGCGATGCAGGCGCGCGTGGCGCTGACGCTGCGCATGGTCGCCGGTCTGACCGTGCCCGAGATCGCCCGCGCCTTCCTGGTGCAGGAGGCCGCCATGGGGCAGCGGATCACCCGCGCGAAGGCCAAGATCAAGGCGGCTCGCATCCCGTACCGGGTGCCGTCCGCGGAGGATCTCCCGGCGCGCATCTCCGGCGTGCTCGCCGTCCTCTACCTCGTCTTCAACGAGGGCTACCTGGCGACCGGTCCCGACACCGATCCGGTGCGTCACGACCTGATCGCCGAGGCGATCCGGCTGGCCCGCCTGATCCGTGCGCTCATGCCGGAGGACGGTGAGGTGGCCGGGCTGCTGGCCCTGATGCTCCTCACCGAGGCCCGCCGCACCGCCCGGGTCTCACCGGACGGAGAACTCGTCGCCCTCGCCGACCAAGACCGCGCGACCTGGGACGCGGCGCTGATCGCCGAGGGCCACGGGCTGGTGCGCGAGCGCCTGGCCGCGGCCGCCGCCGGGGCGGCTCCGGGCCGCTACCAGATCCTCGCGGCGATCAGCGCGGTGCACACCTCCGCCCGCGACGCGGGCGACACCGACTGGTCGCAGGTCGTCGCCCTCTACGACCAGCTCGTCCGCCTCGACCCGTCACCGATCGTCGTCCTCAACCGGGCCATCGCGGTCGCCGAGCTCGACGGGCCGGAGGAGGCGCTGGCGGCCATCGACCCTCTTGAGCACGAACTGGCCGACTATCACGCCTACCATGCGGCCCGCGCCGACCTGCTGCGCCGACTGGGCCGAGGTCGGGAGTCACGCGCGGCCTACGACAAGGCCATCGAGCTGGCGGGCAACACCGCCGAGGTCGCCTACCTGACACGCCGCCGCGACCAGCTGGAGTAGCGTCCGCGAAGTTCGAGGCGAATTGCGGACGGGATCTGGCCTGAATGCGTCCTAGGGTCGCCGCCATGGAGATGCAACAGGACACGCAACGGACCTACCCCGAAGGTGTCACCTCGTGGGTCGATGTCGAGCACCGCGACCTCGCGGCCGCCGGTGAGTTCTACGGCGGCCTTTTCGGGTGGACGTTCCTGGAGGCCGAGGCCGAGGCCGAGGCCGGGGGCGAGGGTACGCGGTACCTCGTCGCGCAGCTCGACGGCCGGGATGTCGCCGGGCTCGCCGAGAGTGCCGATGCCACCGTGCCCGGCAGCGGAGGTTGGAACACCTACGTGGCGGTCGACGACGCGGACAGGGCAGCGGCTCGGGTGAGCGCGGCGGGCGGACGAGTCGTCCTTCCTCCGGCGACGGCCGGCGACGGCGGACGAGTGGCACTGTGCGAGGATCCCGGCGGCGTGCCGTTCCGGCTGCGGGAGTCCCGGAACCGCCCGGGCGCCCAGCTGACCAACGCGCCCGGCACCTGGAACTTCAGCGATCTCCACTCGGCCGATCCCGCCGGGGCCGGCGGCTTCTACACCGCGGTGTTCGGCTGGGAGCTCACCGACGCCGGGTTCGGTGCGATGATCCGGCGGCCGGGATACGGCGACCACCTCGCCGCGACGGTGGATCCGGGCATCCACGAGCGGCAGGAATCGGCCGGGGCGCCGCCCGGCTTCGCCGATGCGATCGGCTGGCTGACGGAGGCCGCCGAAGATGAGCGGCCCGGCTGGCACGTGACGTTCGCCGTGGCCGATCGCGACGACACCGTCGCCGCGGTGGAGCGTCTGGGCGGCACGGTGGTGGCCACCGACGACACCGACTGGACCCGCACCGCGGTGGTCCGCGACCCGCAGGGCGCCGCATTCACCGCGAGCCAGTTCGCCCCACCGGCGAATTGATCACCGGCCGCCCGGAACGGGCCGGCCCGGCCGGAACAGACCAGCCCGGCCGGCCGGTGATCCATCGCTCGTCAGTCGTGGTTGATGGAGAAGCCCAGGATGACCGCGGCGGACACCACGACATGTCCGGGCGCCAGATCCTCGGGGGACGCCTCGCCGCCCGAGCCGTGCCCGCGATACCGCTCGGATCGGACATGCTCGGGATCGACGTCGTCAATGTGCAGGACGGCCCCCAGCCGCACTCCCGCGGCCTCGGCGTACAGTTCGGCTTTGCGCCGAGCCGCACCGACCGCCTGCCGGCGGGCCTCCGCTCGCAGATCGCCCTTGCCGGTTACATCGAAGTCGACCCCGTCTATCTCATTGGCGCCTGCGGCGACCACATCGACGAGCAAGGGCTGGACGTCATCGAGAGCACTGGACTCAACGGAGAACGAGGCCTGGCACTCGTACCCGATGAACTTGCGTTCCGCCCCGCCGTAGCTCCACGAACTCTTCAGGCCGAGCCGTGATCGCTCAACGGCCGCGTCCGGTATCCCATGCCGCCGCAGTGTCTGCCGCACCGCTTGCACGGCGTCACTGGCCGCGGCGAACGCCTGAGAAGGTGTCTGCTCTACCCGGATCACCTTGAACCTGGCCCGCACGAGGTCGGGCATCGCCTTCACGCTCGACGCGCCGTAAGCGGCCACGCCCCACGGCCTTTCCATCATCTGCATGGCGATGATCTAAGCAGAGGGAGCCCAGGAGGCGGAGGCGCTCGGCGGATGGCGAGCCGGGTTCGGCGGTGTAGATCATGAGCATCAGGCCGGGTTCGGCGGTGACGGCGAGTTCTTCGTGGGCGAGGACGAGTTCGCCGACCTCGGGGTGGTGGAAGCGCTTGGTCCCGGCGCCGAGGACGTGCACGTCGTGGGCGCCCCACAGGCTGCGGAACGTCTGGCTGTGGGTGGAGAGCTCGCCCACGAGGTCTTGCAGGGCGCGGTCGTGGGGGTCGCGTCCAGCCTCGGTGCGGATGACCGCCACGCTCATCTGGGCGAAGCGGTCCCAGTCGGGGTAGAAGTCGCGCGAGGCGGGGTCGAGGAACAGGAACCGCGCCAGGTTCGGGACGCGTCCCGCGTCGCCGATCAGCGGTGAGTAGAACGCCCGGCCGAGGGCGTTAGTGGCCAGGACGTCCGTCCGGGGGTTGCGGACGAAGGCGACGGCGTCGGTGATCGCCTCCAGCGTCCAGGCGAGGCTGGGGCTGATGGCGGCCGGTTTCGTCGCGCGGCGGCGGCGCCGACCGGAGGCGGGGACGCCGTCGGCGGCGCGGGCCAGGTCGAACAGGTGCGCGCGTTCGGCGTCGTCGAGCCGCAGCGTGTCGGCGACGGCGTTCAGGACGGCGGTGGACGCGCCCCGTACAGCGCCCCGTTCGAGCCGCGAGTAGTACTCCACGCTCACGCCGACGAGCATCGCGACCTCGCTGCGGCGCAGCCCGGGCACCCGGCGGCCCCGCCCGGCGGGCAGCCCCACCTGCGCGGGGGTGACCTTGGCGCGCCGCGACATGAGGAACTCGCGCACCTCGTGGCGGTTGTCCATGCATCGAGGGTACGGCGGGCCGGCGCCGGCGAGGGGTGCCCTGTCGGGGCACGTCATGGCAGGGACTCTCGCGGACGCCTGTGCCGGTGTTCCCTGGGATCGGCCGTCCCGGCGAATGAAGGAGCGAAGACCATGCGTGGAGTCGTCATGCACGCCCCCGGCGATGTCCGGGTCGAGGAGCGCGCGGACCCGCTGATCCTGGAACCGACCGACGCGATCGTCCGCACGAGCGCGACGTGTGTCTGCGGGACGGATCTGTGGGCCTATCGCGGCGCGGACAAGCTCGAAGGCCCCAGGCCGATGGGTCACGAGTACGCCGGTGTCGTCGAGCGGGTCGGGGGCGCGGTGCGGAACATCGAGGTCGGCGACTTCGTCGTCGGCTCGTTCTTCGCCTCGGACAACACCTGTGAGATCTGCCGGACCGGATACCAGGTGCATTGCGTCCACCGCGTGCCCATGGGGTCGATCGGCACTCAGGCGGAGCTCGTCCGGGTGCCGCTGGCGGACGGCACGCTCGTGGCCACACCGGGCATGCCCGGCGCCGACCTGGTCCCGTCGCTGCTGGCCGCGTCCGACGTGCTGGGGACCGGCTGGTTCGCCGCCGTCGCCGCCGAGACCGGCCCCGGCAAGACCGTCGCCGTGGTCGGCGACGGCGCCGTCGGCCTGCTGGCGATCCTGGCGGCCAGGCAGCGGGGCGCCGAGCGGATCATCGCGTTCAGCCGCCACGGCGCCCGGCAGGCCCTGGCACGCCGGTTCGGCGCCACCGACATCGTCGAAGAGCGCGGCGACGCCGGGGTGGCCCGGATCAAGGAGCTCACGGGCGGGTACGGCGCGCACTCGGTCATCGAGGCGGTCGGCACCCAGCAGTCCATGCGGCAGGCCATCGGCGCAGCCCGTCCTGGCGGTCACGTCGGCTACGTCGGCGTCGCGCACGACGTCATCCTCGACGGGCGCGAGCTGTTCTTCTCCGGAGTGCACATGCACGGCGGCCCGGCCCCCGTGCGCCGGTTCCTGCCCGAGCTGATCCGGCTCATCTGGGACCGCGCCATCGACCCCGGCGCCGTCTTCGACTCCACCCTTCCCCTCGACCTCGCCGCCGAGGGCTACCGGGCCATGGACGAGCGCCGCGCCACCAAGGTGCTGCTCACCGCCTGACCGGCGGGCGGGCGGCGATCGCCTGGATCTCCAGCAGGAGGTGCGGGTGGGGGAGCTGGTGGACCGCGACCGTCGTGCGGGTGGGTCCGGTCTCGTCGAAGTACTCGCCGTAGACCTCGTTGTAGCCGGCGAAGTCGTTCATGTTGACCAGGTAGGCGGTGATCTGGACGAGGTCCCGGAGGTCGGCGCCGGCGGTCTGGAGGATGTCGCGGACATTGTCGATCACCGCGTGGGTCTGGGCGCGGATGTCGAGCCTGGTGGTGCCGAGTTCGTCGGCTTCGGCGCCCGCGATGGAGTTGTCGGGGCGGCGGCTGCTCGTCCCGGAGACGAAGATCAGGTCACCGGTCACGCGGACGTGGGGAAAGCGTCCGCGCGGAGTCGCCTTCCCCGCGACCAGCCCGGAGGGTTCGGGTGTCATGGGGGGTTCGGGTGTCACGCAGTGTCCTTTCCGGCCACGCGGAAGAGGGCGGAGCCCAGTCCTTCGACTCGGGCTTCGACGCGTGTTCCCGCCCGCAGCGGTACGGCGGCGGTGGCGGCGCCGGCCAGGACGAGGTCTCCGGCGGCCAGCGGCCGGCCGTATCGGGCGGCAAGTCGCGCTCCGGCCGCGAGGGCGGCCAGCGGGTCGCCCAGGATCGCGGTGGTGGAGCCCGATTCCGCCACTTCTCCGTCGACCGTCAGCGTCACGTCCAGGCCGTTGATCGAGCCCGTGTAGTCCTGCCACTGGCCCAGGACGTAGGCCGCGGACGAGGCGTTGTCGGCGATGACGTCGGCCAGGTTGAACCGGAAGTCCGCGTAGCGGGAGTCGATGATCTCGATCGCGGGTGCGACGGCCGCCACGGCGGTGGCGAGGGACGCCGGCGGTTCGTCCGGCTCGGGTGCGCGGGAGAGCCGGAAGGCGATCTCCGGTTCGGCGCGCGGGTGGATGTGGCGGTCCGGATCCAGGGTCTCCGTGATCTCCATGGCGTCCGTGAGGCGGCCCCAGATCGTTTCGTCGATGCCCATCTGGCGCATCTTCTCGCGGCTGGTGAAGCCCATCTTGATGCCGGTCATCCGCTCGCCGCGGCCCAGGCGGCGGGAGATGGAGAGGTCCTGGACACGGTAGGCGTCGTGGACGGACAGGCCGGTGCGCTCGCTGATCTGCTCGATCGCGGTGGCGGTCAGCGCGGCGTCGTCCAGCCGCTCGGCCAGGTCTTCCAGGGTGCCGCTGTCTCGGACGGTCATGCGTCTCCCTCGGAGAGGTCCAGGCACACGTTGGTCAGTTCGGAGTAGAAGGCCAGCGAGTGCGCGCCGCCCTCCCGTCCGATCCCGGACGCCTTGACGCCGCCGAAGGCGGTGCGGAGGTCCCGGACGAACCAGGTGTTGATCCAGACGAGGCCGGTGTCGAGCCGGGCTCCCGCCCGGTGTGCGCGTTTGACGTCCCGGGTCCACACCGTGGAGGCCAGGCCGTAGTCGCTGTCGTTCGCCAGGGCGAACGCCTCCTCTTCGGTGTCGAACGGGGCGATGTGGCAGACCGGGCCGAAGATCTCTTCGCGGTTCGTGCGGGCGTCGGCGGGCAGGCCGGTCAGGACGGTGGGCTGTACGTAGGCGCCCGCGTCCCGCGCGTCCCCGAAGGACGGCACGTCGCCGCCCGCGACGACGTCGGCGCCCTCGTCGCGCGCCAGCCGGTAGTGGCCCAGTACCTTCGCGCGATGGCCCGCGGAGATCATCGGCATCATGGCCGTGCCGGGGTCGTCCGGCCAGCCGAAGCGGAGCGCGCGGGCGCTTTCGCCGAGGCGTTCCACGAACTCCTCGTAGACGGGGCGCTGGACGTAGAGCCGCTCGGTGCACAGGCAGACCTGGCCGCCGTTGGTGAACGAGGAGCGCGCCGACCCGGCGACCGCGGCGTCCAGGTCGGCGTCGGCGAAGACCAGGCCGGCGTTCTTGCCGCCGAGTTCGAACGAGACCGCCTTCACCCCGTCCGCCGCCGCCCGCATGATCGACGCGCCGGTGGCGGACTCTCCGGTGAAGGTGATCGCGTCGACGTGCGGGTGGCGGGTGAGGTGCTCGCCCGCCGAGCCGGGGCCGAACCCGTGGACGAGGTTGAACACGCCGTCGGGCACGCCCGCGGCGGCCATGACCTCGGCGAGGACGGTGGCGCTGGCCGGGGTCTCCTCGGACGGCTTGACCACGACGGTGTTGCCGCACGCGAGCGCGGGCGCGACCTTCCAGGTGAGCAGGAGCAACGGCAGGTTCCAGGGGACGATCACCGCGACGACGCCGACGGGCTTGCGGACCTCGTAGTTCAGCGCCCGCCCCCCGGACGGCGTCGTGGTGGTGAACGTCGCGCCCGGCGCGGTGGTGATCATGTCGGCGAACGCCCGGAAGTTGCCCGCGCCCCGCGGGATGTCGAGCGTGCGCGCCTGGGAGACGGGCTTGCCGGTGTCGGCGACCTCGGCGAGGACGAGATCGTCGAAGCGGCGTTCCAGTTCGTCGGCGACGCGGCGCAGCACGGCGGCGCGCCGGTGCTCGTCCATCCGCCCCCACGGGCCCCGCAGGGCGGCGCGGGCTGCGTCGACGGCGGCGTCGACCGTGTCGGCGCCGGCGTGGGACACCTGCCAGATCACCTCGCCGGTGACGGGGCTGGCCTTGTCGAACGTGGGACCGTCCTGGACGAAGCGGCCGTTGACGAAGTTGGGCAGCCGTCCCGGACCGCCGGGAGAGCGTCCCCTGATCAGGCCGGGGACGAGGGCCGGGCCCGTGTTCACGGCGGTGGTCATGTGGATGCGGCCTTCCGCGGGGCCTTGCGTGTGCGGCGCGCCGGGGCCGCCGTCTCGGACGCGGATTCGGTGGACGGTTCGGCCATGAGGCCGATGACGGCGGCGTCGCAGGTCGCCTCTCCGGTGGCGGCGGCCGCGGCCTCGTCCGTGGTGACCAGCACGAGGCTGCCGATGCCGACGTCCAGGAGGTCCACGGCGACGCGTTCGGGACCGTCCGGCCGTTCCCGGACGAGGACCAGCCGGCGGCCGCGCAGCGACGGCGTGATGCGGTCGGCCCAGACCTTGCCGACCACCTCGGCCAGCAGCATCAGCCACCGCCCTTCAACGCGGCCATGACCTCGCGGATGCGGGCCGCCTCGGGGGCGTCCAGCAGCGCGACGGTGGCCGAGTCGGGCTTGGGGTAGATCTGGGAGCTGCGCAGTTCGCCGTGCTGCTGGATCGCGGCCTCGCCGGAGGCGACGGCCTGCCGGACGGCGGCCAGGCTGCCGCGCACCGCGGCGGCCAGGTAGCCGCTGGTGACCCGCTCGATCGCGATGCACTGCACATCGGCGGTCTTGATCATCGCTTCGACTCCGGCGGACAGGGCGACCACGCCGCGGGTCTCGACGATGCCGATCGCGTTCTCGGTGGACATCGGGTGTTCCCCCCTTTGACTCTTTCGACTCGTTCGTCTGGTGCGGCTAGTTGCCCAGCAGGCGCGGCTCGGCGTTGAGCGCCCGGACCGCCTCGCAGGGGCTGGCGAACACGATGGACTTGACGCCGCGGCCGGCCTTGGCGCGGGCGACCTCCTCGCCCACGTCCACGGCCTCCTCGACGGTGGCCAGGTCGCCGCGCACCGCGACGGCGACGATGCCGCCGCCCAGCCGGACGACGCCGGTCACCTCGACTTCGGTGGCCTTCACCATCGCGTCGACGGCGTCGAAGATCGGGACGAAGCCCTCGGCTTCGATGAATCCCGCTGCGACGTTGCGCATGGGTGCTCCTCACAGATCCTTGTCGGGTAGGGACGCGGGCTCGTGCCGGCGGGTCATGGCAGGTTCCAGGACAGGACGGCCCCGCCGGTCCCCCACAGCGGCCCGTAGGCGTGCCCGCGGGCCGGGCCTCGGGCGGCGCCTGTGCCGTTCAGGAAGGCCAGTGCCCGGAACTGGCTGTCGGCCTGGGCCTGCCGGGCGAAGTCGTCCCGGGCGGCCAGCGCCTCGTCCATCCGGCCTTCGGTGAGCAGGCCCAGCATCCGGTTGTTCCACCGGTCGTGGGACGGCTCGGCGATGTGGTCCTCCGCCGGTTCGATCCACTTCTGGATCAGGCCGGACGACAGGCCCGACACCGCGACCACGGCGGCCCGTACCCCGGCCTCGCGGGCGGCGGCGGCGCCGGCGGCGCCCACGTCGGCCAGGGTGGCCGCGTCGGCGTAGAGGTTGCACGACACCTGGGAGAAGCGCAGCGTCCGGTCCGGGTCGAGGAGCGCGGAGGCCACGATCAGGCCGGTGTCGATGGGGAAGCCGTCGTAGCGGGTGCGGCGCGCCTGCATGCCGCGGGCGTCCACCTCCGCCGCCCAGCGTTCGGTGAACTCGACGTCGAACCGGAGGTCGTAGTCGAGTTCGCCGTAGTCGTAGGCGTACCAGTTCTCGTCCACGTGCCGCCCCTTGGGATTGGGGTCGCACTGGAACTGGTGGCCGAGGACCGTGAACCACTGCGTCGAGAGCAGCAGCACCACGTCGGGCCGCGCCTCGCGGAGGCGGGCCCCGACCTCGCGGGCGGCGCCGGCCAGTTCCGCCCAGCCGGGCGCCTGGTCTTCGGCGAGCAGGTGCGGCATGCCGGGCACCAGGACGGCGCTGAAGGCTCCCGCGTGTCCCGCGTCGGCGGGCGGCCGGTCAGCCATGCCGGCCCCCTTCCGGGGTCCACTCGACGACCGCGTTGCCGGTGCCAATGATCGTCCCGTAGCCGAGCACGTCGCCGGGGACGGCGGGCCAGCCCATCGCGGCGAGCATCCAGGTGAGGCTGCCCGCCTTCGTCTCCGACGCGGTGGCCTCGATGTGCTCGGAGATCAGCTCCCGGAGCGGGGCGGTCGGCCCGCGCCGCACGGACTCCAGGAGCTTCATGTCCCAGCGGTACTGGTGGTCGTTGTAGGGGTGCTCGCGTTCCATGTCCTCGGGCACCGGCGGTTCCTCGTGCCAGTGCAGGTGCGACAGGGAGTTGGAGGCGAGCAGGACGGCGCGCCTGCCGGTGCGTTCGACGGCGCGCCGGGTGGCCTCGCCCAGCACCTCCATCTCGCCGAGGGACGCCTCGGAGTAGAAGTAGGGGTTGTTGTTGGCCGACAGGGACACGACGGGGATGTCCCATTCCGGGTTGACCATGTGCAGCGCGCCGATGGTGGCGTAGTCGACGCGGACGCCGGGCTTGCGCATCTTGCTGGTCACGAGGCCCATGCCGCTCGCCTCGTCGGCGATCGCCTCGGCCAGCGGCACGTCGGTCTGGAAGTCGTAGTGGTAGCGGAACAGGTGCGGGAAGATCGGCTCGACCGACAGGCCCTTGGGGTTGGGCACGCAGTTGACGTGGTGGCCGACCATGGTGATCCAGTGCGGTGCGTGCACGATGAGCACGTCGGGGCGGTGCACCTGCTTGATGCGCTGCCGCAGCCGGTCGTACGCCCAGCGCAGCACCTCCCAGCCGCCGTGCGAGCGGGGTTCGTTCTGCGGCGGGTTCTCGGCGTAGACCAGGTGCGGCGGGTGGGGGCTGAGGTACCCGGCGACGATGCCCGCGCGGAGGTTCTCCGCTCCGGACGCCTGCGCCGATGCCGCCGGGTGGCCGCCGATCCCGGTGCGGGCGGCGTGCCGGCCCGCCTGCCCGCCTCGCCCGCCCTGGCCCGCGGCGGGCGGCGGTACGTGGAAGACCCTGCTCATCTAGGCTGTGACCTCCTTCAGCGGCTCCACCTCGCCGGGGCGGGTGAGGACACGCGCGTAGGCTCGTTCGTCCTCGGCGAGGCCGAGGATCTCCAGCGCGTCCGGGGCGAGTGCGGCGGTGTCTGCGTCGAGAGCCGGATCGTGGACGACCCAGGCGCGCAACGGCGCGGGATACCGCCCGTGCAGTTCGACCAGGGAGCCCTCCGGCAGGTCTTCCGCGGGCGCGGTGTAGACGAGGCGGCGGGAGCCGCGCTCTCCGGTGAAGGCGGGACGACCGGTGGCCGCGATGCGCAGATGGCGGCGGCCGCCGCGGAGTTCCTCGCGCAGCGCCTCGGTCGCGGCGTCGTCCACGGCCCCCGAAGAGTCGAGGACGACGCCGTAACCGGAACGGGCGCTTTCGGCGACGACGTATCCCTGGGCCACGTCCTCGGCGACGCGGGCGGGTTCGCGCTGGAGCGGGTCGCCCCATCCGCCGCCGCCCGCCGACTCCATGACGAGGACGTCGCCGCGGCCCAGGCGGTGGCCGGAGACCTTGCCGGGGGTGTCGAAGTCGTGCCGCCGCCCGCCGCGCAGGATGTGCGTGCCGGTCGGTGCGCCGGGTCCGCCGGAGGACAGGCCGTACGGCGGGACGGTGGTCCGGTCCGTCTGCACCGAGTACGCGCCGGAGGAGGCGAGCAGCCTGGTGGCGCGGCGGGAGCCGAGGCCGCCGCGCCGCAGTCCGGCTCCGCCGGAGTCCTCGCGCAGCTCGCAGTCCTCGACGAGGATCGGGATCTCGGCTTCGAGCCGTTCCACCGACTGGATCGTGGAGATGTCTCCCAGGTCGACTGGGTTCATCGCGCTGGGCCCGTCGGACTCCAGGTAGCCGCCGTTGCCGCCGGCCGGGTAGTCGTAGTACAGGTAGGGGCGGCCGGTGGCGGCGTCCACCCCGCCGATCAGGTTCTGGAAGGTGGTTCCGAACTGGTCGGCGGCGACCAGCTCGGGGGCGACCTGGCTGAGCGCGGCCATCACCGCGGAGATCACGCGCTTGCGCACCTCGCTGTGCGCGTTGGCGGGGGCGGGGTAGGTCACGTGGACGACGGTGCCGGGGTCGGTGTGCACGGTGAGCGGCCGGAACGCGCCGTGGTTGACGAGCCCGCCCGGGTCCAGGACGGACTTGACCGCGATGAACACGCCCGCGGTCGTCATCGCGAGCGAGGAGTTGACCACCGCGGCGACCTGGGTGGACGAGCCGCGGAAATCGGCGATGATCTCGTCGCCGCGGACGGTCAGCGCGCAGCGCACCATGGCGGCGTCGTAGCCGCCGTCGGTGTAGAGGTCGAGGTAGTCCTCGTACCGGTACGTGCCGTCGGGCAGTTCGGCGATCCGGTCGCGGAGCCTGCGTTCGGTGCGGTCCATGTTGGCCGCCACGCCGCCGAGGATGTCTTCGGCACCGTGCCGTTCGACCAGTTCGCGCAGGCGCCGTTCCGCGGTGCGGCAGGCGGCGATGCACGATTCGAGGTCGCCGCGCCGCTCGTCCGGCATGCGGACGTTGGCGAAGAGGATCGCGAAGGCGGAGTGGTCGTCGGCGCCCTCCGCGATGAGCCGGATCGGCGGGATCCGCAGGCCCTCCTGAAGGATCTCGGTCGCCCGGCCGGAGACGCTGCCGGGCGTCATGCCCCCGATGTCGGCCCAGTGCATCCGCACGCAGGGGAACAGGAACAGTTCGCCGTCGACGAAGACGGGGCTGATCAACGTGACGTCGTTGAGGTGGCTGCCGCCGCGGTACGGGTCGTTGACGATGTAGACGTCGCCGGGCCGCATCCGCTCCCGGTGGTCGGCGAAGATCTCGGCGACCGAGGCCGGCATCGCCACGACGTGGCCCGGCATGTCCCGGCCCTGGGCCACCATCTCGCCTGCGGGGCTGAACAGCGCGCAGGAGAAGTCCTGGGCGTCGGCGATCACCGGCGAGTGCGCGGTGCGGAAGACCGTCTGCCGCATCTCCCGGACGATCGAGACCAGACCCTCGGTCATGATCTCCAGATCGATCGGATTGAACGTCATGGATGGGCCTCGCAGATCGAGCGTTCGTTCCGGGGTTCGCCGACCTCGGAGTGGTTGCACCGGAGGAGTTTCACGTAGTTTCACTATGTGAGCCTTGCTCTATATTATGAAACTTAGCAGGTAGAAGAAGGGGTGGGCAAGATGACCAACACCGTGGACGACGGCCCCGGCACCGGTCGCGAGTCGGGAACCCAGGCCCTCGACCGGGCGCTGCGGATCCTTCTGGCATTCCCCCGCGAGGAGCCCGAACGCAAGGTCAGCGACGTCAGTCGGGAGCTCGGGCTGCACAAGTCCACCGCCAGCCGGCTCTTCCGCGCGCTGACCGACGCGGGGTTCCTGCAACGCAACGAGGAGACCGGCATGTACCGGCTGGGCGTCACGGTCTTCGATCTCGGCGCCCGCTTCCTGGCGGGGCTCGACATGCACGCCATCGCCCGTCCGCTGCTCCGCGAACTGGCCGAGAGGGAGGGCGAGTCGGTCAACCTGGGCATCCGCGACGGCCTGGACGCCATCTCCATCGACGTCGTCCAGGGCACCCGCAACGTCCAGCTCGTCTCCCGGCTGGGCCGCCGGATCCCGCTGTGGTGCAGCGCGGCCGGCAAGGCGCTCCTGCTCGACCACGGCGACGCCGAGATCCGCGCGCTGCTGGCGGGCGCCCCATGGACCGCCCTCACCTCCCGGACGATCACCGACATCGACACCTTCATCGAGAGGTTCGGCGAGGTCCGCGAGCGCGGCTGGGCCGGCAACGACGAGGAGAGCGAGGAGGGCCTGCGGGTGGTCGCCGCCCCCGTCCGCGACCGGATGGGCACGATCGCCGCCTCGATCAGCGTGTCCGGGCCGATCTTCCGGCTGGACGACGCGCGGATGGCGGAGCTGGCGGCCGCCGCCGTCCGCACCGCCGACGAGCTGTCCCGGCGGATCGGCCACGGCGTGGGCGAGATCTGGGGAAGCTGACGACCGAGCCCGCGACCTCGCTGAAGAACGGCCGCCGCAGAGGCGCCCGCCCCGCGAGGCGGCACGGCCCCGTCCGGGACCGGCCCGCGCCTCAGAACCGGTCCTGGACGGCACCACGGGCCACCCGTACATGGAGCAGTGCGGGACCCCGCAGCGGCAACAGCGCGTCGAACGCCGCCTCCGCCGACGCCGCGTCGCCCGCGGCGTGGGCGGGGACGCCGAGAGCCCGCGCCACGGCCGCCAGGTCGCGGGGAGGGAACCGCGCCGGTCCGGGATCGGCACCGCGCGGGACGAGCTTGCGCACCTCCGCCCCATAGGCGGCGTCGTCCAGGACCACCACGAGGACGGGAAGTCCGGACCGGGCCAGGGTGTCGAGTTCCCCGAGCGACGTCAGAAGGCTGCCGTCGCCCTCGAAGACGACGACCGGACGGTCGGGCCGGCCCGCCGCCGCGCCGATGCCGAAGGCCGTCCCCACCCCGATGCTGCCGAACTCCCACGGGGCCAGGAACGCGCGGTCGGTGGCCCTGGAGTCGAGATACAGGTTCGGCCAGCCACCGAAGTGGCCGACGCCGACGACCGTCGTCCGGTCGGCGGGCAGCCGCCGCGCGCAGATCCGCATGAACGACCGGGGGTCGATGCGGTCGCCGTCGGACGCCGCGTCCCCGTCGGGTACACCGTCGAACGGGTCCGCCGAGGCGATCTTCGCGGCCAGTTTGTGGGTGCGCCACTCCGGGCGGCGGCGCTCCGGCAGTGCCCGGGACAGCTCCCCGGCCGCGAGGGCGGCGTCGGCGACCAGACCGTGATCGGCGGGCCAGCGCGCCCCGATCGCGGCCGGGTCGACGTCCACGCAGATGACCGCGGCCGCGGGGAACAGGTTGCCGTGGTCGGCCGTCCACCGGTTCAGCCCGGCGCCGAAGGCCACCACGAGGTCCGCGCGTCCCAGCGTCTCCCGGGTCAGCGGACGGGCCAGTCCGCCCGCCACTCCCAGCGCGTACGGGTGCCCGGTGAACAGCCCGGCCGCCATCAGGGTCGTGGTGAGCACGGCGTCCTGCCGGTCGGCCAGCGCGACCAGTTCCCCGGCGGCGTGCTCGGCGCCGCGGCCGGCGAGGATCACCGGGCGCCGCGCCGTCCGCAGCGCATCGGCGACGGCCGCGAGCGCCCCGGGATCGGGGGCCGGCCTCACCTGGACGCCGACGCCGGCCGGCAGGCGCGGGACGGCCTCATCGGGGTCGGCGTCCTCGTCCTGCATGTCCATGGGGGCGTTGAGGACCACCGGCCCGGGTCCCGTCCGGGCCTCCCGGAAGGCCAGGGCCGCGTCCCGGCGCGCGGTGCCCGGCGTGCGCACCGGCACAAACCGTCCCGCCGTGGCCAGCGCGAACGGCTGCTGCTCGAAGTTCTGGACGTGGAGCGGATCGGCCACCGGCGTGTCCCCGGCCAGCAGCACCAGCGGCGTCCGGGCCTGGCGGGCGATGGTCAGGGCGTTGCCCGCCGAGGCCAGCCCCGGTCCCTGCGTCACCGTCGCGACGCCGCAGCGCCCCGTTGCACGGGCATACCCGTCGGCCATCATGACGGCGGCGTTCTCGTTCCGCGCAGCGATGTAGCGCACGCCGTGCCGCTCGATCAGATCGGACAGCAGGAACATGTTCGCGTCGCCCATCAGGCCGAACACCGTGTCGACGCCCTGCGCGACCAGCTCGTCGGCCAGCGCCTGGAAGACCTTCACCGCTGCCCGCCCCTCCGCGCCCGGGGATAGTCGCCGGGCGGGCGGAGCGCCACGCTGAGCGCGCCCATGTAGGAGTCGGCGGCGACCGCCTCGAACCGCGGCCCGGCCAGCCGGGCGGCGCGCTTGGCCATGGACCGGCCGAGCGGCGGGTCCGCCAGCAGCCGCCCGGCCAGCTCCGCGGCCGCCCGCTCCAGCGGCTCCCCCGGAGGCTCGACGCGCATCACCAGCTCGTGGTGGAGCATCGCGCCGGTCTCGATCCGTTCCCCGAGCATCACCCACCGCTTGGCGCGGTCGGCGCCGGCCAGGTCGGCGAGGATCGCCATCCCGCTCCAGGTGAGCGGGATCCCGAAGCTCACCTCCGGGAAGGTGAAGAAGCACGTCGTGGCGGCCAGCCGCAGGTCGGAGGCCAGGCCGAGGACCGCCCCGGAACCGATCGCGGGACCGTTGAACGCCGTCACGGTCGTCTGCTCCAGCCGGTACCAGCGCTCCACGAGCTCGGCGGTGCGGCGCTGCACGTCCATCGTGACGGCGGCGTCGAGCGTGGCCAGCTCGTCCAGGTCCGTCCCGGCGCAGAAGGCCGCGCCGTTGCCGGTGAGGACGACCACCTCCACCCCGGGTTCGCGGCCGAGCCGGTGCAGGACGTCCTCGAAACGCGCCAGCATCGCCAGGTCGAAGGAGTTGCGGCGTTCGGGACGGTTCAGCACCACGGTGGCGAGCCTGCCCTCGATCCGCAGGGTCACCGGCTCGCCCGCCTCGCCCCCGTCCCCGGCCGGCGGGTCAGTGATGTCGTTCATGTGGTCTCCGAGTTGAGCAGGGCGCGGTCCACGAGGGCGGCCGCGTGGCCGACGTACGACAGCGGGTCCAGCAGCCCGTCGATCTCGGCGGGGGTAAGGGCGGCGGCGACCTGCGGGTCGGCGCGCAGCGCGGCGGCGAACGGGCGCCCGTGCTCCAGGCTTTCGGCCACGATCCGGTGCACCAGGGCGTGCGCCTCCTCGCGGCCGAGAAGGGGCGCCAGCCGCAGCATCACCGACTCCGACAGGACCAGGCCGCCGGTGGCGTCGAGGTTGGCGCGCATCCTCGCCGGGTTCACACCGAGGTCGCCGAAGACCTCCAGCAGCCGTTCCAGTGCGCCGCCCGCGAGGATGAAGCATTCGGGCAGCAGCTTCCACAGGGTCATCCCGACGCCCATGTCGCGGTCGTCCTGCGCGACCATCGCCTGCAGCGCGACGGGGACCTGGGCGCGCAGCGTGGTCGCCGCCGCGATCACCGCCTCGCAGCGGATGGGGTTGCGCTTGTGCGGCATGGTGCTGCTGCCGACCTGGGCCCCGCCCTGCGGCTCGTACGCCTCGCCGATCTCGGTGCGGCCGAGGAAGTAGACCTCCCGGGCGAGCTTCTCGACGCTGGCCGCCACCAGCCCGAGCGCGAGCAGGCACTCGGCGAACCGGTCCTGGGACGAGTGCCACGGCGTCTCGGCGACGCCCAGCCCGAGGTCGGCGGCCATGGCGCCTTCGAGTTCGAACGCGTGCGGCCCGTACCCGGCCATGGTCCCCGCCGCGCCGCCCATGCTGATCACCAGCAGCCGGGGGGACAGCTCGGCCAGCCGCGCGCGGTGCCGCTGGAGTTCGCTCTGCCAGACCGCGCAGCGCAACCCGAAGGTGGTCGGCAGCGCCTGCTGGCCGTGGGTCCGGGCGGGCATCACGGTGTCGCGGTGCCGCAGCGCCAGCCTGCGCAGGCGCCGGATCAGCTCGTCGATCTGCCGCCGCACGACCCGCAGGCCCTCGCGGACGCACAGTACGAACCCGGTGTCCATGACGTCCTGGGTGGTGGCGCCGAGGTGCACGTGGCGTCCCGCGTCGCCTTCGCAGGCGTCGGTCAGCGCCCGCACCATCGGCACGAGCGGGTGGACGGTGTCCTGCGCACCGGAGGCGACGGCGTGGAGATCCAGCCGTTCCACGCGGGCCGCCGCGGTGATCGCCTCGGCCGCGCGGTGCGGGATGACGCCGAGGCCGGCCTGAGCCCGCGCCAGTGCCGCCTCCACGTCCAGCCAGGACTGGAGGAGCGCGCGATCGTTGAAGATGCCTCGCATCTCGTCGTTGCCGAAGAAGCTGGTGACGGTCAGCGAGTCCAGGAAGCAGGAAGCGGCCGGATTCACGGGTTCCCTCCCGTTCGTTCCCGGGACAGCGCGGCACGGACCGCGCCTCCGTCGACCTTGCCGTTCGGCAGCAGCGGCAGCTCGTCCACCACCTTCAGCAGGGTCGGGACCTTGTACCGGGCCAGGCGCGCGGCCACCCCCGCGGTGATCTCCGCGGGATCCACCTCGGCACCCGGCGAGGGCACGATCAACGCGCCGACCTCCTCGCCCCAGCGCTCCGACGGCACCCCGGCGACGCAGGCGCGGCCGACCCCCGGCTGTTCCAGCAGTGCCTCCTCCACCTCGGCGGAGCCGATGTTCTCCCCGCCGCGGATGATCATGTTCTTGAGGCGGCCGGTGAGGACGAGCACGCCGTCGCCGGCCAGCCGCGCCCGGTCGCCCGTGCGCAGCCAGCCGCCCGAGACGAACGCGGCGGCCGTCGCGCCGGCGTCGCCGACGTACCCGGTCGCCAGGGACGCGCTGCGCACCAGCAGCTCCCCCTCCCGGCCCGGCGGTACGGAGCTTTCCGTTCCGGGTTCGACGATCCGGGCCGTGACCTGCGGCAGCACGCGTCCGACGCCGCCGGGCCGCGGTTCGCAGGAGCCGTCCCCGGGATCGACGCTGATCGTCGGCCCCGCCTCGGTCTGCCCGTAGATCACCGCCACCCGGTCAAGGCCCAGCACCCGCCTGGTACGCGCCACCAGCCCCGAGGTGCAGGACGCCCCGCCGAGGAAGCCCAGCCGCAGCGAGGACAGATCCCAGCGGCCGGGCTCCGCCTCGACGCGCTCGACGAGCATCTCGGCCATCGTCGGCACTGCCTGCAGGACCGTGCAGCGGTACCGGACGATCTGATCCAGCACCGCCTCCGGGCGGAACCTGCGCGGGGACGCCCACAGGGCCCCGGTCACCAGCGCGAGGATCGCACCGCTTCCCAGCCCGGCGGCGTGTGCGAGCGGCAGGGGCGAGGCGAGCGCGTCGTCCCCGCCGATGCCGGCGGCGCCGGCCGTCCAGCGGGCGTTGAGGATCAGGCTCGCGGCGGGCAGCGCCACCATCTTCGGGGACCCCGTCGACCCGGAGGTGAACTGGACGTTCAGCGGGGCCGCGGAGTCGGCGGCGGGCGGCGGGACCGGCTCGTCCCAGCCCGGCAGGGCGGCGAGTGCGTCGCTCCCCCGGTCCTGGTCGAAGACCCGCACGCGTTCCCCCGCCGGGCCCGGGACGAGGGGCGCCAGGCGACCGAGGAGGCCGGCGGTGGACTCGTCCCTGATCCGGGCGGCGGCCAGGAGCGCGTCCGGTCGGGCCCGGCGCAGGCCCTCGGCCAGCTCGTTCTCGCGCAGACCCGGATGCAGCGTCACCAGCGTCGCGCCGCGCCAGGCGGCGGCCGCCAGCAGCACCAGCCAGGGCAGCCCGTTCTCCGCCCACACCGCGAAGCGGCCGCCGCGGCCGATGCCCATCCCCGCTAGGACGGCCGCGGCGCGGCCCGCCTGGTCGGCGAACTCGCCGGCGGTCACGGGCCGCCGCGACTCGGGGAAGGCGTAGAGCGGACGGTCCGGATGCGCCTCCGCCCGGTCGAGCACGAGCGCGTCCAGCGCCAGCGGGTCCGGCATGGCGTTCATTCCCGCACGAGCAGCAGGTTGCGCTGCCGGTCCACCATGCCCGTCCAGCCCCGGCCGACCACGGTGGTGCTGCCGATCTCCCGGACCACCGCGGGACCCACGACACGGGTGCCCTCGGTGAGGTCGGCGCGGTGCCACTCGGTGGCGTCCGTCCAGCCGTCCGGCCCGTAGACGCGGGTGGCCCCGGGCTCGGGCGCGGAGCCGCCGGGCGGAGGGAAGACCAGGTCCGCCGCGGGACCGAACGCGCTCAGCCGGCAGTTCACGATCTCGACGGGGTGACCGGAACGGGCGTAGGAGTACCGCTCGGCGTACGCGTCGTAGAAGGCGGTGACCAGGTCCTCCGGCGCTTCGGGCAGTTCCTCGAACGGGACGGCCACATCGAAGCTCTGGCCGCGGAACCGCATCCCGACCGACAGCGCGAAGACGATGTCGTCCGGGTCGACGCCGTCCTCGTCCTTCATCAGCTCCCGCGCCGCCTCCGCCATCTCCGCCACCAGGCCGCGCACCGTGTCCAGCCCGGCCTCGTCGGCGGCGACCAGGACGGTGCGGACGTAGTCGTGCCGGGCCCGCGCGGCGACGAAGCCGAGCGCGGAGAAGTTGCCCGGGACGGGCGGCACCAGCACCCGCTCGATGCCCAGCTCGTCGGCGAGCGCGGTCGCGTGCATGGGCCCCGCCCCGCCGAACGGCATCAGCACGAAGTCGCGGGGATCGTGGCCGCGCGCGACCGAGATCTCCTTGATGGCGCTGGTCATCTTGACGGTGGCGAGCCGCAGGATTCCGTGGGCCAGTTCCATCGCCGTCAGGTCGCCGAACTCCGACGCCAGCCTCTCCATCGCCTCCTCCGCCAGGTCGGCGCGCAGCTCGACCTGGCCGCCGAGCGCGGCGGCGGCGTCGAGGTGGCCGACCAGGAGGTGCGCGTCCGTGGTCGTCGGCTCCCGCCCGCCCCGCCCGTACGCCGCGGGCCCGGGGCGCGAACCGGCGCTGCGCGGCCCGACCCTCAGCTCGCCGCCGACGTCCCGCCAGGCCACCGACCCGCCGCCCGCGCCGATCGTGTTGATCTCGGTCTGGAAGGTCTTGTTGGGGTAGCCGGCGATCTGGCCCTGGTTGGTCATCAGCGCCGCGCCGTCCTTGATCAGGCAGACGTCGGTGCTGGTGCCGCCGATGTCGCAGGTGATCACGTTGGCGAACCCGGCGCGGGCCGCGACATAGGCGCCCGCGGCCACCCCGCCGGCGGGCCCGGACAGCGCGAGGTTGATCGGCAGCCGCCCGGCCTGCCGGGTCGAGACCACGCCCCCGCTGCTGGTCATGATCGACAGGGGGCGGGTGTAGCCGCTGCTGGCGAGCGCCTCGCCCAGCCCGCCCAGGTACTCGCTCACTGTCCCCCGGACGCTGGCGTTCAGAACCGTCGTCGTGAACCGCTCGTACTCGCCGTGCTCGGGCACGACCTCCGAGGAGATGCTGCACACCGCCGCCGGCCTGCGCTCCAGGACCCGCTCGGCGACGGCCCGTTCGTGCGCGGGGTTGCGGTAGGAGTGCAGCAGGCACACCGCGATCGCGCGCGGGGCGTCGTCGCCGAGGCGGTCCAGCTCGTCGAGGGCGCGGTCGAGCCCGTCCAGGTCGAGGGGGGTCTCCACGCCGCCGTCCGCCATGACCCGCTCCCGGACGGGGAAGCGCATCCGCCGGGGCACCAGAGGAGCCCGCGCCGGCTCCTTCACGCTGTAGAGCCGGGGCCGGTGCCCGAGCCCCATCTCCAGGACGTCGCGGAACCCCTCGGTCGTCAGGACCGCGACCCGCTCCCCGGCCCCTTCCAGCAGCGCGTTGGTGACCCGGGTGGTGCCGTGCACGAACCGCCCTGCGTCCGAGAGCGACACCCCGATCGCGGCCAGGCCCTCGAAGATGGCCCGCGCCGGATCGTCGGGCGTGGACAGCGTCTTCGCCTCCCGCAGTACGGCTCCGCCCGGCTCGTAGACGATGACATCGGTGAAAGTGCCTCCGATGTCCACCCCGATGAGCAGCATGTGAGTGTCAGACCTTTCCAGTGAGCGGCGGGCGGCCGGGTTCGGCTGCGGTCACCCGGTGACGCCGTAGCGGCGCAGTGTCAGGCGCGTCCCGGCGCGCAGCATCCAGTCGAACAGGTAGCCCAGCACCCCGAGCGCGACGATCCCCACGAAGACCCATTCGGTCCGCGCGTAGTTGCGGGCGGTCCAGATCAGCGACCCGAGCCCGGTCTCCGCCGCGACGATCTCCGCCGAGACGATGGTGAGGAAGGAGTTGCCCATCGCCAGCCGCGCGCCCGTGACCGCGTACGGCACCGTGGACGGCAGCACCACCGACACCAGCGTCTGGAACTGGCTCGCCCCCAGCGACTGGGCCGAGCGCAGCCGCAGCTCGTCGATCGACATCACTCCGGCGAGAGTGTTGACGGTGACGATGAAGACGCTGGTGTAGAAGATCAGTGCGACCTTGGACGCCTCGCCCGGCCCGAGCCAGATGATGGCCAGGGTCACGAACGCGATCGGCGGCACGAACCGGAAGAACTGGATGTAGGGGTCGAGGAGCAGCCGGAGCCACTGGATCCGCCCCATCACCAGCCCCACCGGGACGCCCAGCAGCACGCCGATGCTCCACCCGGCGAGGATCCGGCCCGCCGACGCGGAGGTGGCCGACCACAGCGTCCCGTCCCGCGCCAGGTCGATCGCGCCGTCCAGGGTGAGGCGGGGCGAAGGGAAGAAGAACGCGGTGTAGTTGCGGCTCACCAGGTCCCAGAGAGCGAGTCCCAGCAGCACCGAGAGCACCGAGATCCCGGCCCTGCGGAGCCGCGGACGGCCGCTCGGGAACCTGCCGCCGCCACCGGCCGCGGTCTTGGTGGGAGGCAGGCTTTCGGTGTCAACGGCCATGGGTCTCTCCGATCACGGCGGCGCCGGCTCCCTCCGGGGTCCGGCCGGCGTGGCCGTCGTCCAGCCCCTGGGCGCGCAACGTCTTGGTGACCTCGGCGCCGATGTCGTCCCGCAGCCGCCGGTACAACCGCGCGCAGTCGGGGTCGGTCAGCTCGCGCGGCCGGGGCAGCGCGATCTCGTACACCTCTTTGATGCGGGCCGCGGGGCCGGCCGTCATCGTGACGACGCGGTCGGCCAGGAGCAGCGCCTCACCGATGTCGTGGGTCACGAAGACGATGGTCTTGCCCGACTCCCGCCAGATGCGGTCCAGTTCGACCTGCATGACCTGCCGGGTCTGCGCGTCGAGGGCGCCGAACGGCTCGTCCATCAGCACCAGCGTGGGCTCGTTCGCCAGGACCCTGGCGAGCTGCACGCGCTGCCGCATGCCGCCGGAGAGTTCGCCGGGCAGCCGCTTCGCGCTGGGCGCCAGCCCCACCATGTCCAGGTAGTGCTCGGCGAGCGCGGCCCGCCGCTGCTTGGGAAGCTTGCGCATCCGGGGCCCGAACTCGACGTTCTGCTTGACGGTCAGCCAAGGGAACAGCGCCTCGCCGCTCTGGAACACCACCCCGCGCGACACGTCGGGCCCGGTCACCGGCCGGTCCCCCACGAGCACCCGGCCGGACGCCGGCGGAACGAAGCCCGCGACGGCGTTGAGCAGCGTCGACTTACCGCAACCGCTGGGCCCGAGCAGGCACACGAACTCGCCGGCCGCGATGTCGAGCGAGGCCCCGTTGACGGCGAGAAAGTCCCCGAACCGGATGTCGACGTCCTCGATCCGCACCGTCGACCCGGCGGCCTGCGCGGGCCCGCCCGTCACGCCACGCCCCGTACGAGAATGGACTTCACGTCGACCCTCTTCTCGACGATGTTGGCCTGCTCGTGGAACTCGGTGATCTCGCCGTAGCGCGTGATGTCCTCGTCGGTGAAGTCGCGGACCTTGCACTCGACGCCTTCGAGCAGCGACACCGCCTCGGCCGCCGGGACCTTGATCGCCTTCTCGGTGGCGGCGCCGGCGACCTGGGGGTCGGCGGTGATCTGCTCGCAGGCCTGCCCGATCACGTTCACCAGGGACTTGGCCTTCGCCTGGTTGGCGTCGTACCAGGCGCCGTCCACGTTGATGACGAGGTTGTAGACGTACCCGACGTCGCCGCTCGTCAGCAGGACCTTGCCGCCGTTGTCGACGCCGCGGCTCGGCCACGGCTCCCACATGATGTACCCGTCGATGTCGCCGCGCTTCAGCAGCGCGGGCATCTCCGCCGGGGACGACTTGACGAACTCCACCGAGTCGCGGTCGATGCCCTTGGAGGACAGCACCTTGTTCGTGGCGAACTCGTTGACCGTCCCCGCGACGACGCCGTACTTCTTGATGTCCTTGACATCGGCGACGCCGTCCCGGGCGACCAGCTTGATGAAGCTGCCCGACTGGGAGAACACGGCGAGCGACTTGAGGTTCCCGCGCGAGGCGCGCATGAGGAGGCTCGACTCGGTGTTGGCCGCCACCTGCCCCTGCTTGGCCAGGATGGCGTCCAGCCCGCCGGTGCCCTCCTGGTACTGGACCACCTTCACGTCCAGGCCGGCCTGCTTGAACATGCCCTTCTGATCGGCGAGGTAGATGGGCGAGTAGGCGGGATCGACCCCCACCCCGAAGGCGATCTGCCCGCCCGCCCCGGCGGCCTCCGCCGGACCGCCCTCGCCGGCCTGCTTGTTCTCCGCGCAGCCCGCCATTCCCACGGCCGCCAGCAGAGCCACCGCCGCGATACGCCAGCCACTTCTCGCCATGGCCCCTCCCTCTCCCGCGCCGGACCACATTGTGGTCCTAGTTGCTCATAGTGGGACACTAGCCCCGCGCGATACCGAGCGTCAAGGTCTGCACTTTATGCACGCCCGAAAACCCAAAACACCCAACAACCTGCACAGACGCCACCCGACCCCGGCAGCGCGTCCCGGTTGCAGAAGCGGCCGATCGCGCGGCCACGTTCCGACGGACGGCGTAGACCCGCTGGTCCTCGCCCACGCCACGCGCTGCTCACCAGCACGCCGCAGGGAGCGACCGCCTATGTGGACGCCGACGTGAACCAGCCGGACGAGATCCTGGAGGCCGCGCGACAGAGGCTGGACTTCGACCGGCCGAGCCACCGACGCGCACGGCATCGGCGGCGGCGCGCCTCCAACCCGAGGACGCCGCCAAACGCAGGCCCCTAACCCAGAACACCGCTGGGGAGCTATCCGGATGATCCGGGGCTCCTCACCGAGCCCACTCCCGAGCGAGCACCGGACGCCGCACTTGCCGACGACCCGTCTGGCCCTCTACTTGCCTGGCCCGGTCCCTACTGCTGGCTTCCCACCTGTCAGCAGGGTGGCTGACGGCCGTATCTCGAAAGATCGCCGTCCGTCGTGACGAGCTTCGCGTGGCGCGAGGAGGTCTGAGACGAACCCCGGCCGGTGACGCATGTGATGAAGGAAGCGCACCCGGTCTCGGGGCCTGCCAGGCGTTTCGGAAATCAGCGCTCGCGGACGGCCTTGAGCTCGATATCGAGGTCGAACGGCAGGGTGGCGGTGATCCGGTCATGGTGGACGCCGGTCGCGACGTATTCGCCGGTGGCGTCGTCCAGCTCGTAGGTATAGATCGCGAACGCCGGCGCGGTCTGGTCGGTCTCCACCCGCCAGTAGTGCCGGATTTGCGCCTCCGCGTACAAGGTCGGTTGAATCCGCCGGTCCTTGCGCTTGGTGGACGGTGACACCACCTCGATGACAAGAGCGACCAGGTCGGCAGGGATAGGACGTTCGTAGACGTCGTGGGCGGCGGAGTACACGACTATGTCGGGGGCGATCTCGACTGGCTCTACCTCGTCGTCGTCCAAGAGGACGTCCACGTCAGTGTCGACCTGCCAGGCATCAGGAGCGGCGTCTTCGATGCGGGTCGCCAAGCGCCGCGCGATGCGCTGGTGGATCGGACGGGGCCGCGGGTTCACGACGAGTTCTCCGTGGATGAGGCTTACACGTACCGGGAGGTCTTCGGGCAGCGCCTCATAGTCTGCCCGAGTCCAGGTGTCGCCGGACGGCAATGGGAGAGTCAGCGCATGCATGGCTCGTGGTGCCTCCGGCGGTGTGGGTCCGGTTACTAAGTAGTCAGGGTACCTTCGGCACACTTTCCAGGCCTCATGCCCGGCCGACCCGCCGCACATCAAGGCCCCACGGCCACGGCGACCCGCCGAGGTTGGACGGCTCATGCGCACGGCCTCGTCCGGCGGCCCGTTGCGGATTTGCGCTGCATGGGCACGGCGTCTTCCTTCGGGCAGTGGGGGCGTCAGTTGAAGGTCTCGGGGACGAGGCGGCCCCACGTGATGAAGGCCGCGAGTGCTAGGTAGGCCGAGTTCAGCATCACTAGGTTGAACTGCCCGAGGCGGCCATGGGTGATCATCGCGCCGATCATGAGCAAGATCCAGCAGGCGGCGGTCACCGGCACCATGACCGGGACGACGTCGAGCGCTGCGGGCAGGATCAGGCCGGCCGCGGCCAGGAGTTCCAGGATTCCCAAGGTCTTGACGAAGCCGGCGCCGACGTGTGCCGTCCACTCGCCGCCGTGGTGCGCGGCCAATTTCTCCTTGCCGACAAAGGTTTTGGTGATGCCGCCGACCAGTGCGACCACGGCCAGCAGTCCGGCGGATATCCACAGAGCGAGGTGCACGACGTTCTCCTTGCCTTGGACAAGTGACTGTTCGCGCATGGGACGCCGCCGACCCGATTCCTGTGACAGCGCAGGTCAAGTGACGTTGGCCACCGATCGTGGGGTCGCGGACGGGACGGCGGCGCTCCGGGCCCCGGACACGGTGTGGCTGTCGGGTGAGTCGGCGTGTGCCGCGTTTCCGTCAGGCTTCTTGGGTTGCGCAGGAGTCCAGGTAGGGGGCCAGTTCTCGGGCCACCGTGGTGAGGGGGCGGACGTTCTGTTCGGCTCGTGACATGAGGATCGCGCCCTCCAGGGAGCTGATCATCAGTGTCGCAAGGGCGTCGGCCTTGCGGGGCGGGACGCCCATCGCGGTCAGTTCGCGGGCGATCGGGCGGCGCCAGCAGGCGAAGGCGGCGGCGGACGCGGCTCGGGTGGATTCGACGGTGTCGGCGCAGTCGACCGTGGCGGCGGCGACCGGGCAGCCCTTGAGGTCGCCGGTCGCCTTGAACTCGTCGGTCCACTGGCGGACCATCGCCGCGAACAGCTTGCCGGGAGTGGGGCGCGACATCGTGGAGAGGAATCGGGCGATGCGGTCGGCGGCGTAGCGGCCCGCCCATTCCACGGCCTCGTTGACCAGCTGTTCCTTGCCGCCGGGGAAGTAGTGCTGCAGGGAGCCGCGCGGCGCCTCCGCGTCGGAGACGACCTCGCGCAGGCCCGTCGCCGTGACGCCGTCGCGGCGGATGAGCTGGGCCGCGCTGAAGACCATCCGCTCGCGGGGCCCTCGCTCGGACGTCGTCATGCCGACCTCTCCGTGCCGTTCAGAGGTTCTTGGGATATTGCCCTTCCCACCTGGACCATTATCATGACCGTTGTCATAATCGGCAAGCTCGATGCCCTCCCCGCGCTCCGCCGCCACCCCTTGGCGGAGTGCGGCCCGACTCACCACCCAGAGCGTGGAGGCGATGGTGCACATGAACGTTGGTTTCGTCGGCCTCGGCGTCATGGGACTGCCCATGGCGCTCAACCTCGTCCGGGCCGGGACGAAGCTCGTCGTCTGGAATCGCACGGTGGAGAAGAGCGAAGTGCTGCGTGCGGCGGGGGCGGCGGTGGCCGGCAGTCCCGACGAGGTGTGCCGGCGGGCGGACGTGGTGTTCCTCATGCTGGCCGACGGCCCCGCCATCGACTCCGTGCTGGGACGCGGCACATTCCGTTTCGCGGCGAATGTCCACCGGCGCGTGATCGTCCATATGGGGACGACGTCGCCGGGCTATTCGCAGGGTCTCGAAGCGGAGATCCGGGCGGCGGGGGGCCGGTATGTCGAGGGTCCGGTGTCCGGCTCGCGGGGGCCCGCCGAGAGCGGTGAGCTGATCGGGTTGCTGGCCGGCGAGGGCGCGGACGTGGAGTTCGTCCGGCCGCTGGTCCGGCTGATGTGCCGGCGGACGTTCGCGTGCGGGCCGGTCCCGCGGGCGCTGGTGACGAAGCTGGCGGTCAACATCTTCCTGATCACCATGGTCACCGGGCTGGCGGAGGCGTTCCATTTCGCCGACCGGCACGGGCTGAACCGGCGGCAGGTCATGGAGGTGCTCGACGCCGGTCCGATGGCCAGCACCGTGTCGCGGGCGAAGGCCGGGAAGCTCGTCGCGCGGGACTTCTCCGTCCAGGCGTCGATCCTCAACGTCCTGGACAACAACCGCCTGATCGCGGAGGCCGCCCGGGACTCCGCGGTCGCCTCACCGCTGCTGGACGTCTGCCACGCGCTCTACGGCGAAACGGTGGCGCTCGGGCACGGCCAGTCCGACATGGCGGCGGTGGTCCACGCGATCGAGAACCGGACGGGTGACGGCCGCGGGTGAGGGCTGAACTTCCTCTGCCGGAGGACGTCAGTCGGTCAGCAGGTGCTGCCGGCCGAACATGGCGGCGGTGTCCCGTGCGCTCGGGGTGCCCGCGTCGAGGTCCGCGCCGGCCTCGCGGAGGAGGGCCACGACGTCGTCGGCGCCCTTGAACATGGCACCGGCGATGGGGGACTGGTCGCGCGCGTTGCGCAGATCCGGGTTCGCGCCGCGGTCGAGGAGGGCGCGCACCGTCTCGGCGTGCCCGTGGTAGGCGGCGAGCATGAGCAGGGTGTTCGCGTTCGGGTCGGCCACGTCGACCGGGAGGCCGTGGTCGACGAACTCGGCCAGTTGCTCGGTGTCGCCTTCCCGGGCGAGGTCCATGGCGATCTCCATTATGCGCTCGGTCTGCTCGGGCGTCAGTCTGGCGTCGCTCATGAGTAACTCTTCCTGATCGCGTGAACCCCGCCCCCGGCGTGACCGTGCGTCACGCCGGGGGCGGGGTACGGGGCTCAGAGGTTGCCGGCCGCCAGCGCCTCGATCGCCTTGCGGACGCCCTCGCCGTAGGCGGGGTCGGCCTGGGTGCAGTTGGCGATGTGCCGCTCGACGGTCGCCTGCGAAGCGCCGTCGATCGCGCGGGCGGTGTTCTCGAAGAGCACCTGCTGCTGCTCGGGGCTCATGTTGCGGAACAGGATGCCGGGCTGCTCGAAGTAGTTGTCGTCGTCCTCGCGGAAGTTGAACCGGTCGGCGACGGCGCCCACGGCCTGGCTCGGCTCGCGGTAGGAGGGCTGCTCCTGCCAGCGGCCGTAGGAGTTCGGCTCGATGCCCGGGGTGGCGCCCTGGTTGCCGTCGACGCGCATGGCGCCGTCGCGGTGGTAGGAGTTCACCGGGTTCTTCGGCGCGTTGACCGGGATCTGGTGGTGGTTCACGCCGAGGCGGTACCGCTGGGCGTCACCGTAGGAGAACAGCCGGCCCTGCAGCATCTTGTCGGGCGAGAAACCGATGCCCGGAACCACGTTGGCGGGGGTGAAGGCGGCCTGCTCCACGTCCGCGAAGTAGTTGTCGGGGTTGCGGTTCAGCTCCCACTCGCCGACCTCGATCAGCGGGTAGTCCTTCTTCGACCAGACCTTGGTGAGGTCGAAGGGGTGGTACCGGTAGGTCTCGGCGTCGGCCTCCGGCATGATCTGGACGCACAGCTTCCACTTCGGGAAGTCGCCGTTCTCGATCGACTCGAAGAGGTCGCGCTGGTGGGACTCGCGGTCCTTGCCGATCAGCGCCTCGGCCTCGGCGTCGGTGAGGTTCTTGATGCCCTGCTGGGTGCGGTGGTGGAACTTCACCCAGAACCGCTCGCCCTCGGCGTTGACGAAGCTGTAGGTGTGCGAGCCGAAGCCGTGCATGTGGCGGAGCGACGCGGGGATGCCGCGGTCCGACATGACGATCGTGACCTGGTGCAGCGCCTCGGGGAGGTTCGTCCAGAAGTCCCAGTTGTTCTCGGCGTCGCGCATGTTGGTGCGCGGGTCGCGCTTCACGGCGTGGTTGAGGTCGGGGAACTTCAGCGGGTCGCGGAAGAAGAACACCGGGGTGTTGTTGCCGACGAGGTCCCAGTTGCCCTCGTCGGTGTAGAACTTCAGCGCGAAGCCGCGGATGTCGCGCTCGGCGTCGGCCGCGCCGCGCTCGCCGGCGACGGTGGAGAAGCGGGCGAACATCTCGGTCTTCTTGCCGACCTCGGAGAAGATCTTCGCGGTCGTGTACTGGGTAATGTCGTTGGTCACCGTGAACGTGCCGAACGCGCCCGAGCCCTTGGCGTGCATCCGCCGCTCGGGGATGACCTCGCGGTCGAAGTGCGCGAGCTTCTCCAGGAACCACACGTCCTGCAGGAGCATCGGGCCGCGGGGACCGGCGGTCACCGAGTTCTGGTTGTCGGGGACCGGTGCGCCGGCGACCGTGGTCAGTGGCTTCTGGTTGTTCTCAGGCAAAGCTCGCTCCTTGGTGAGTTGCTCGTCGGGCTCATTCGTCGCGTGCCAGGCAGTCGGGACAGGTCCCCCAGTAGGTCACCTCGGCCTCGTCGAGAACGAATCCGCGCGGGTCTTCGGCGTCGAGGCAGGGCGCCTCGCCCACCGCGCACTTGACGTCCGCGATGGCGCCGCAGGTGCGGCACACAAGGTGGTGGTGGTTGTCACCGACACGGGTCTCGAACCGGGCGGGCGAGCCGGCCGGTTCGATGCGGCGGACCAGGCCCGCGTCGGTGAGCGCGTGCAGGACGCCGTACACCGCCTGTGTGGACACCGAACCGAGTTCGCGGCGGACGGCCGTCGCGATGGTGTCGGTGTCCGCGTGGGGGTTCTCCGCGACCATCGTCAGCACGGCTACCCTCGGACGGGTCACCCTGAGTGAGGCTCCCCGCAGGAGGGCTGTGGCGTCGATGGTCGGCATGACCCAGACCATAGCGGCTTTTCTGGAATCATTCAATTAAACGAGTGGTACGTCCAACCGTCAGCTCAGCAGTTCGATGATGGTGGCGTTCGCCGTGCCGCCGCCCTCGCACATCGTCTGCAGCCCGTAGCGGAGGTTCCGGCGCCGCATCTGGGCGAGCATCCGCGTCATGAGGATGGCGCCGGACGCGCCGAGCGGGTGGCCGACCGCGATGGCGCCGCCGAGGGGGTTGAGCCGCTCGGGGTCGGCGCCGGTCTCGGCGAGCCAGGCGAGCGGCACCGGCGCGAACGCCTCGTTGACCTCGAAGACGCCGATGTCGCCGACCGACAGCCCGGTCCGGCGCAGCACCTTCTCCGTCGCCGGGATCGGCCCGGTGAGCATCACGACGGGGTCGGCGCCGCTCACCGCCCCCGCGTGGTAGCGCGCGATCGGGGTCAGCCCCAGCTCCCGGGCCCGTTCCGGGGTGGTGATGAGCAGCGCCGCCGCGCCGTCGGAGATCTGCGAGGCGTTGCCGGCGTGGATCACGCCGTCGGGCTTGAAGGGCGTCTTGAGGCCGGCCAGGGTCTCGGGCGTCGTCTGCCTCCGCAGCCCCTCGTCCGCGGTGAACTTCTCGCCGCCGACGTCGACGGGCACGATGTGGTCGTCGAAGACGCCCTCGTCGATCGCCGCGGCGGCCTTGGCGTGCGAGTCGGAGGCGAACGCGTCGAGCCGCCCCCGGTCGAACCCCCACCGCTCCGCGATCAGCTCGGCGCCGACGCCCTGGTTGAACTCGAAGCCGTCGTAGCGCTCCAGGACCGCCGGGCCGTAAGGCTGCCCGGTGCCCCGCGCCGAGCCGAGCGGCACGCGGCTCATGGTCTCCACGCCACCGGCGACGACCAGGTCGTACTGCCCGGCCATGACGGCGTGCGCGGCGGAGTCCACGGCCTGCTGGCTTGACCCGCACGCCCGGTTGATCGTCACCCCCGGGACGTGCTCGGGCCATCCGGCGGCGAGCACCGCGAACCTGCCGATGTTGCTCGACTGGTCGCCGAGCTGGGTCACGCAGCCCCAGACGACGTCGTCCACGGTGGCGGGATCGACTCCGGTGCGCTGGACGAGCGCGTCGAGCACCCGCGCGGACAGGTCGGCCGCGTGCACCCCGGCCAGTGATCCGTTCCGTTTACCGATGGGGGTGCGCACTGCATCGACGATGACGGCGTCTCTCACGGGCGTGTCCTCTCACTCAGTCCGCAGGTCCACCCAGGTGGCGGCCCGCCTTGACGATTGTCATCCCGTCGCCGGCGGGCACTTCGAGCCGGGGGTCCCGCACGGCCCGACCGCCCGGGCCGCCCCGGCCGTCGGTGCGTTCTCGACTTCAGGACGATTAATAGTGATGATCTGAATCTCACCGCGGGGCCGACATCGGATGGCCAGGGGGTCAGTGTACAGGGCAGATCACCGCGAACCCCTAATGCGTATACTCTTTTGGCTGTCGGACGATGCGGTAGGGCCCGATGCAATCGCCTCTCTCGTTGGGAGAGGTACTTCGGCGCGGGTGTATGGCGAACTCAAGGAGGCTGGCGCATGGCGATGGCCACGGGGCTCGAGTCCGCCGGCGACGAGATGGGTGCGGAACGGCAGGACGCGCCGGTCGGCAAGCTCGCCACCAAGGTCGCGCGCAACATCGAGACCGAGGTGATGCGGCTCGGCTGGCCGGTGGGGCGCTCCCTGGGCTCGGAGGCCGACCTCCGCGAACGCTTCGGGGTGAGCCGCTCGGTCCTGCGCGAGGCCGTCCGGCTCGTCGAGCACCACCAGGTCGCCCGGATGCGCCGCGGGCCCAACGGGGGACTGTTCGTCTGCGCCCCCGACGCCGGACCGGCCACCCGCGCGCTGGTGATCTACCTGGAGTACATCGGAACCGGCGTCGACGACCTGCTCCAGGCCCGGCTCCTCCTCGAACCCATGGCCGCCGGGCTCGCCGCCGAGCGCCTCACCGAGGACGGCATCGCCACCCTGCGCGCGATCTTGCAGGCCGAGGCCGACCACCAGGACGAGCGCGGCATCTCCCTGCAGGATCCTTTTCACCCGGAACTGGGGCGGCTCTCCGGCAACCCCGTCCTGCACCTGTTCATCGACGTGCTCACCCGGCTCACCGCCCGGTACGCGCGCACGTCCCGCCGGATCCCCAAGGCGCAGGTCCAGACCGCGAAGCAGGCCTCCCACCAGGCCCACCGCGCCACCGTCGACGCCGTCATCGCCGGGGACGGCGCCCGCGCCCAGACCAACCTCACCGCCCACCTCGAGGCGATCGCCGCCTGGATCCGGGAGCACCGGGTCCGCCAGGCCGCGCACATCAGCGGCAGCGTGATCGAACCCGAGCAGGTCGAAGGCCCCCGGGCCAAACTCGCCGAGGTCGTCGCCGCCCGGATCCACGACGACATCTCCGCCCGCGGCCGGCAGGTCGGGTCGGTCCTCGGCTCGGAGACCGCCCTCATCGCGCGCTACCGGATCAGCCGGGCCGCGCTGCGCGAAGCCGTCCGGATCCTGGAGTACCACTCCGTCGCCCGCATGCGCCGCGGACCCGGCGGCGGGCTCATCGTCACCGAACCCGAGCCGCAGGCCAGCATCGACACCATGGCCCTGTTCCTGAAGTACCAGGACGTCACGGCCGAAGATTTCCATCTCGCGCGCAACGCCATCGAGCTGGGCATCGTCAACGAGGTCGTCCAGCGGCAGCCGGGGGACGACGTCGCCGAACGTCTCAACGCCGTCATCCAGTTGCCCGCCGAAGGCCCCCGCATGGGTCTGGCGGACGAATTCCACAAGGAACTCGCCGCCATCGCCGGCAACCCCATCCTCGCCCTGTTCCTCAACATCAGCACCGAGCTCTTCCGCCGCCACGCCACGGCGCAGAACCTCACGTTCCCCCAGGACCCCGCTGCTTTGACCGAGGTCCAGAACGTCCATCAGCGGATCCTGGACGCGGTCCTCAGCGGTGACGCAGAGTTGGCCCAGCACCGCATGCGCCGTCACCTCCAGGCACTCACCCACTGGTGGCACTGAGGTGCGCCGGCCTGGTCAGGAGTTGCGGGCTTGGAAGGCCGTCACTTCGGCTTCGTAGGCGGTGGCGGCCTGTTCCCGTTCTCCCCAGCTCCGGCGGGCCAGCGCGACCAGACCGGGGGGTTTACTCAGGACGGTCTCGGCCGCGTTCGCCGCGACCGCGGGGAGGTCGTCCGGGGGGCAGATGACGGCGGTGCCCAGAAGCGCGGCGGGGATTCGCTCGGAGGTCAGGAGGGCGCGGCTCGCCAGCGCGGGTGGGAGGAGTCGGCTGAGGATGGCATGGCCCACGGTCACGCCGACGTCGAGTTCGGGGAGTTTCAGCCAGGCGTCCGATGCGATGACCGGGATGTCGGCGGCGGCGAGGAGGAGGGCTCCGGCGCCGATCGCCGGGCCCTGCGCCGCCACGACCACGGGGGCCGGGCAGCGCAGGACGGCGGTCAGGGCGGCGGCGCCGGTGGTGAGGCTTTCGCCGTCGGCGGGTTCGCCGCGGTCGTGTCCAGCGCTGAAGACGTGGCCGGTCGCGTCGATCAGGAGGCACTCGTCCGGCCCCATGGCGGCGCAGACGGCGGTGAGGCGCCGGTAGGTCGCCGAGTCGAGGGCGTTGACCGGTGGGCGCGACAGGGTCGCCCTGACCAGCGCGCCCTCGCGTTGGACACGCATCAGTAGGACCTGGGCAGGGACAGGCGCTTGTGCGCGACGTGGTTCAGCAGCATTTCGGAGCTGACCGGCGCGATCCGGAAGAGGCGGACGAGGCCGTGGAGGGTGGCGAGGCCGTATTCGCGGGACATGCCGTTGCCGCCGAGGGTCTGCATGGCGGCGTCGAGCGCCGAGGAGGCGGCTTCGGAGGCGGTGAGCTTCGCCATGGCCGCTTCCACGCCGCCGGGTTCGCCGCGGTCGAACGCGCGGGCGGCGGAGGCGGTGAGGAGGCGGGAGGCCGCCAGGGCCGTCTCGGCTCGGGCCAGAGGGTGGGAGACGGCCTGGTGCGCGCCGATCGGAACGTTCCAGACGATGCGTTCGCGGGCGTAGGCGGCGGCGATGTCGATCGCGTACCTGGCGATGCCGTTCAGCAGGGCCGCGCTGATGATGCGTTCGGGATTGAGGCCCGCGTACAGGACGGCCATTCCGGCGTCGGCGCCGACTACCGCGGAGTCGTCCAGGCGGACATCGTCGTAGAAGACGCTGTACTGACGCTCGGGAGACAGGATCTCGACCTCGATGGGGCTCTTGGTGAGGCCGGGGGCGTCGGTGGGGACGATGAAGACCTTCAGTTCGTCATCGGCGCGGGCGACGGTGAGGAGTGCGTCGGCGTTGTCGACGTGGGAGACGTAGTACTTCTGGCCTGACAGGACCCACGTGTCGCCGTCCCGGCGGGCGCGCATGCGGATGTTGTGGGTGTTGGATCCCGCGTCGGGTTCGGTGATGGCGAAGCCGAGTATCCGGGAGCCGTCGGCCAGGCCCGGCAGCCATTCGGCCTTCTGGGCGGGGGAGCCGAAGCCGTCGAGCATGGTGGCGCAGACGGCGGGTGAGAGTGCGATGAGCATGAGCGGGACGCCGGCTTCGGCGACCGCCTCGGCCGCGACGGCGAGGGCCTCGACGCCCGCGCCGGCTCCGCCGTGCTCCTCGGAGATGCCGGCTCCGAGGGCGCCGATCCCGCCCAGGGCACGCCACAGCTCGCGCGCGTTGTCCCCGGTGGCGGACGAGCGCACGTAGTACTCGTGCCCGAAATCGCGGCAGGTCCGCAGGACGGTTTCGCGCAGCTCGTCCAGCTCCGCCGACGGGGTCTCGGGTGTCGGGCGCACACTGGCCTCCCTGTTGGTAAGTCTGACCTGTTCGACAGCCCCGCCCGATTTGGGCTTTCATAGGGCATCATGGTGCATGAGTGTAAAAGACTGAGGTTTACACTCTAGGAGACGGCGGGGCTCGGGTCGAGCCCACCGGACGCACCGGCCGGGCCAACCCGGCCCGGTGCGGCGGACCCGGCGGATGAGCATCTCCCGCGACCCGGCGAGATGCCCTCCGTACAGGGGTTTCCCCGGCGTGAACCACACGCCGTGATCCCTGTGCCGCAAGCGGAAGGGGGCGTCGCGACACCTGCGCGGCGACCCTCCGCGAGGCGGTCCGAACGATCTTCCTCGGGGGCGGACCAGCGAGAACGCCACCGGCCGGGACTTGTCCTCACCCGACTACATCCTGCAAACTCTGACGTATTCACTCCCCGGGTTTCGAGGGGGTGCCTTGCATCGCCCGACCAAGGCGATCAATGAGGAGACACCATGAGAGCAGCCATGCGTGGCCACGCGGTCATCGCGGTCCTCACCGCTTTGGCCGTGTCCGTGACGGCCTGCGGGTCGTCCGGTTCGGATACATCTGATGCATCCGGCGACACCTACACCATCGGCGTCCTGAACTCGACCACCGGCGCCCTCGGCGCGGTCGGGCAGCAGGAGGCCCGGGGAATGCAGCTGGCCGTCGAGGAGATCAACGCGGCCGGCGGCGTCAAGGGCCGCAAGCTCAAGCTGGAGGAGGTGGACGACCAGGGCTCGGTGAACCTGACCACCGCCGGGTTCAAGAAGCTCGCCACCGACACCAAGGTGCCCATCGTGATCGGGCCCGGCATCTCCGCGAACGCCAAGGCCGTGGCCCCGCTCGCCGACCAGTACGGCGTCACGCAGATCCTGCTGGTCGCGCAGCCCGAGGTCGCCAACGGCACCAAGCACGTCTTCGAGGTGCCGCTGCCGGGCAAGGCCAACTCCGAGGCCATGGTCGAGTACGCCAAGTCCAAGGACGCCAAGACCGCGGCGATCATCTACGCGAACAACCCGTACGGGCAGGCCGGCAACACCGACATCTCGAACGCCGCCAAGGCGGGCGGGATCTCCATCGTCAACTCCGAGGGCTTCGACCCCGGCAAGTTCGACTTCACCGCGCAGGCGGGCAAGGCGGCCGCCAAGAACCCGGACGCGATCTTCCTGTACGGCGCCGGCGGCTCCAGCGACGCGCTCCTGCTGAAGAACGTGGGCGCGACGGGCTTCGACGGCGAGATCATCGGCGACCTGGCCTACTCCGCCGACTTCGTGCCGAAGACCGCGGGCCCCGCGGCCAACAAGATCGTCTCGCTGACGGCGGTCAACTACGGGGACCCCGACCCGGAGACCAAGAAGTTCCTCGACGCGTACAAGGCGAAGTTCGGCCATGACGCGACGGTGCTGGGCGCGTACGCGTACGTGGCCGTGAAGCTCGCCGCCGCGGCCATCGAGAAGGCCGGCGCCTACAAGGGCGAGGACATCTCCAAGGCGATCGAGTCGCTCAACTACGAAAGCATCGTCGGCAAGCTCGCCTACACCTCCGAGTGGCGCGGCGGACCCAACGCCGACGCGTTCAAGCCGGTCACCTTCAAGGACGGCCAGTACGCGATCCCGGGACAGGACTGATCTCGTCAAGCAGCAGATGACGGCGGCCGGGCCGGGCACCGGCCCGGCCGCCGTCCTCCCAGAAGGAACCCGCACGTGCGCATCATCGACCTTCTAGTCTCCGGTCTGACGCTCGGCGCCATCTACGCCCTCGTCGCGCTGGGCTTCCACCTCGTCTTCAAGATGACGGGGGTCATCGACTTCGCCCAGGGCGACAAGGTGATCATCGGCGGCCTGATCGGCCTCACCCTGGTCAACCAGGGGCTGTCCACGATCCTGCTGGTCGCGCTGATCGTGCTGATCGCGGGGCTCCTTCTCGGCATCGCCTATGACGCGATCGTGATCCTGCCGACGCAGGGCAACGGCCCCATCGCCGCGATCGCGGCGACCGTCGGGATCATGCTGGTGTTCGCCAACGGCGGCCAGATCATCTGGGGCCCGGACGGCAAGCCGTTCCCGCCCGTGCGCGCCGGCGCGATCGAGATCGGCGAAATGCGGATCGGCTACCAGGACCTGCTGGTCTGGGCGGTGGTCGTCGCCGTCGGGATCGGGCTCGCGATGCTGCTGGGACGGTCCCGTACCGGCCGCGGCATGGTGGCCGCGGCGACCGACCCGCTCGCCGCCACGGCGGTCGGCATCAACGTCTCGCGGATGCGGGCCATCGCGTTCGCGCTGGCGTTCGGGCTGGCCGCGCTCGCCGGCGTGCTGGTCGCCCCGATCACCCTCGCGGGCGGCGCGCTCGGCACGGCGCTGACGCTGAAGGGCTTCACCGGGGCGGTGCTCGGCGGCCTCGCCAGCACGCGCGGCGTCCTGGTGGGCGCGGTGCTGCTCGGCGTGTTCGAGAGCGAGCTGGCGGCGGTGATCCCGAACAGCTACGTCGACCCGATCGTGCTGATCGCACTGATCATCATCCTGCTAGTGATGCCGAACGGCCTGTTCGGACTGAGGAGGCAGCGCCTTGCCTGACAGAGCATTCGCCCTCCGGGCCGGGCGGCACCTGGGTCCCACCCTCGCGGCGGCCGTCATCCTGATCGGCTTCGCCTTCGTGTTCCCGGGCGCGACCGACCTGGCCCTCGGCGTGAACATCGGCGTCGCGGCCATCGCGGCGGTCGGCCTGACCCTGGCCATCGGCGGCGCGGGGCAGCTCGCGCTCGGCCAGGCCGGGTTCATGGCCATCGGCGCCTACGGCACCGCCTACCTGATGCTCGACCGGGAGATCCCGTTCCTGCCCGCGCTCGTCCTCGGCGTCGTCCTGTCGCTGGTCATCGGTGTGCTGGTCGGCTATATCGCGCTGCGGCTGCGCGGCCACTACCTCGCGATGGCGACGCTCGCGGTCGGGACCGGCATCCACGCGTTCCTGATGCTGCCGGGCCCGCTCGGCGGCGCCAACGGGTACGCGCCGATCCCGTTCCCGGAGATCTTCGGGTACCGGCTGATCGACCCGCGCGACCAGTATCTGCTCGTCGCGGTCACGCTGGTCCTGGTGCTGCTCGGGTCGCGGTGGCTGCTGTCGGCCCGGATGGGCCGGGAACTGGCGGCGCTCCGGGACGACGAGGTCGCCGCCCGGTCGGTCGGGGTGAACATCACCGCCCGCAAGGTGCAGGTGTTCGCGATCTCCGCCGCGATCGGCGCGGTGGCGGGCGGCGTCAACGCCCCGCTGCAGACGGCCATCGACCCGTCGCTGTTCTCCACGGCGATCTCGATCCAGCTGTTCGTCATGGTGATCCTCGGCGGTCTCGGCAACATCTACGGCGCGGTGCTCGGCGCGGCGCTGGTCACCTGGCTGATCTCGGTGGTGCCCGGCGGCGGCTCGTGGGCGCTGACCGTGCTCGGAATCGTCGTCGTCGCGTTCATGGCGCTGGTGCCGGACGGGCTCGCGGGGCTGTTCAGGCTGGGCCGCGCGCTGCTGGCCCGGGTGTCACGGGGCGGGCCGGGAACGGGCACCACGGTCACGGAGGGATCGAAGTGAGGACACCGGGAACGGCCGAGGCGCGCGGCATCACGCGGCGCTTCGGCGGGCTGACGGCCGTCTCGGACGTGAGCTTCTCCGCCGCCAAGGGCGAGATCCACGGGATCATCGGCCCGAACGGCGCGGGCAAGACGACGCTGCTGAACGTCCTGAGCGGTCTGCAGCGCCCGTCGAGCGGGTCGGTGCTGATCGGCGGCGAGGACGTGACCCGCTGGCCGAGCCACCGGCTGGTGAAGCGGGCGCGGCTGGTGCGGACGTTCCAGACCGTCCGGTTGTTCTCCAGCATGTCGGTCCGGGAGAACATGGTGACCGCGGCGCGGACGACGACCGGCCCGGCGCAGGCCAGGGAGCGGGTCGAGACCGTTCTCGACCGGCTGTCGCTCGGCGGGCTCGCCGACGAGCCGGCCGCGGCGCTGTCGTACGGGCTGCAGCGCCGGGTCGAGCTGGCGCGGGTGATGGTGGCCGACCCGGCGGTCGTCCTGCTGGACGAGCCCGCCGCCGGCCTCAGCCCGCAGGAGCGCAACGACCTCGCGGACATGCTGCGGGAGATGCGCGACGCGGGCGTCACCGTGATCCTCGTCGAGCACCACATGGACCTCGTGCACGCCGTCTGCGAGTCCTGCACGGTGCTCGACTTCGGGAAGGTCATCGCGCGCGGCACGCCGGCGGAGGTCACCGAGGACCCGGCGGTCCTGGAGGCGTATCTGGGCGGCCGGCACCACCGGGCGTCCGAGGTCGAGGCCCCCGTTCCCACGGACGAGGAGGAGTGATGGCGCAGTCGCAGGAGCGTGACAGGCCGCTGCTGGAAGCGCGCGGCGTCGTCTACCGGTACGGGGCGATCAGCGCGCTGCGGGGCGTTGACCTGCATGTGGACCGGGGTGAGGCGGTCTGCGTTATCGGGCCGAACGGCGCGGGCAAGACGACCCTGGCGCGGATCGCGGGCGGTCTCTACCGTCCGGCCGAGGGCGAGCTGCTGGTGAACGGCGAGCCGATGTCCAAGCGCCCGCACGAGGCCGTCACGCGCGGCATCGGCAGCGTCTTGGAGGGACGGCACCTCTTCGTGGAGCAGACCGTCCGGACGAACCTGGAGCTCGGCTGCTACCACGGGAAGGTGCCGAAGGCGGTCGTCGGGGAGAGGCTGGAGAAGGTCATGGACCTGTTCCCCATTCTGCGCAAGCGCGCCGACCAGCAGACCTCGACGATGTCCGGCGGGGAGCAGCAGATGGTGGCGGTGGGCCGCGCGCTGATGGCCGAGCCGGAGATCCTGATCCTGGACGAGCCGTCCATGGGCCTGTCCCCCAAGATCACCGGTGAGGTGTTCGACGCGCTGGCGGCGCTGCGCGAGGGCGGGCTGTCGATCCTGCTCATCGAGCAGAACGCGCCGCTGGCCTTCGAGCTCGCCGACCGGGGCTACCTGCTGCGGCAGGGGGCGGTCGTGGTCGAGGGCAGCATCGAGGAACTGACCAACGACGACGTCGTCCGTTCCGCATATCTGGGGGCGTGATGGGTTCGGGGACGGGGGCTCCCCTCTCGGGCGGCCCCCTTCACGCCGATCTGGAGCGGCTCTACCGCATCCGGTTGGACGAGGCGGGCCTGCCGGGCGCGCTCTTCCAGGGCGACCCACCGGCCGACACCGCGTCGCCCGTCCCGGCCGGGCCGCCCAGCCACGAGTATGAGCCGGGCGATGCGGTCGAGCGGGCACTGGAGCGGATCGCCGCCACCGACGGCGAGATCCGCGCTTGGGCGCTCGTGGACGCCGAAGGCGCCCGCGCCCAGGCCGAACAGGGCGCCGGGCGCGGTCCGCTGCACGGCCTCCCGGTCGGGGTGAAGGATCTCATCGACGTGGCCGGGCTGCCGACCGGCGGCGGTTCCCGGCAGCTCTCCGGCCCCGGGCGGGAACGCGTCCCGGCGGCCGACGCGGGTTGCGTGACGCGGCTCCGGGAGGCGGGGGCCGTGATCGTCGGCAAGACGACCACGCACGAGTACGCGTTCGGCGGCACGACGCCGCCGACCCGCAACCCGCACGACACGGCGCGGATCCCGGGCGGTTCGTCCGGCGGGTCGGCGGCGGCCGTCGCCGCCGGGCACGTGCGGCTCGCCCTCGGCAGCGACACCGCGGGCTCGGTGCGGATCCCGTCCGCCTACTGCGGGACGGCCGGGTTCGTCCCGTCGCCGGGGCGGCTGCCGGGCGACGGCGTGCTGCCGCTCGCGTGGTCGCTGGACCGGGTCGGGCTGATCGCCGCGACGGCCGGGGACATCGCGGCGTCGGCGTCCGCCCTCGGGATCATCTCCCCGGCGGGCGGCGCGGCCCGTCCGGCCGGGTTCGAGGGCCTGCGGATCGGGGTGCCGGCGGGCACGCTGGACGAGCCCATCGACGCCGACGTCGGCGCGGCGGCCGAGGAGGCGTTCGCGACCGTCCGCGACATGGGCGGCGAGATCGTGGACGTCGAGATCCCGCACGGCTGGGCCGCCGCCGCCGCGGGCATGACGATCATCCTCGCGGAATGCCTGGACTACCACCGGGAGCGGCGCGGGGCCGGTGCGGAGGAGCTTTTCGGCGCGGACGTGCACGCCATGCTCGACCTCGCGGGCGAGGTTCCCGCCGGCGCGTACGTGCGGGCGCAGCGGGTGCGGAACGTGCTGCGCGGTGAGGCGCTCGCGGCGCTGTCCGGCGTCGACCTGCTCATGATGCCCACGATGCCGTGCGTCGCGCCCCGCGTGGACGCCGTCGCCGACGGGATGGTCCCGGTCGGTGGAACGGAGGTGACGATGGCCGCCGCGCACCTGCGGTACAACGTCCTGGCGAACCTGGCCGCGCTCCCCTGCGGGACGCAGCCGCTCGGCACCGACCGCGACGGGCTCCCGATCGGCCTGCAGTGGGTCGCCGCGCCCGGCCGCGACGCCACGCTGATCAGCGCCATGACGACCTTCGCGCCCCGCGCGCCCCGGGCCCATGGCCGCTAGCAACCGTGTCATCGACTCCCTCCGGCTCGATGACACGTTCCTGGACGAGGAGCACCGGGCCCTGCGGGACGTCCTGCGCCGGTTCGTGCGGGACTACGTCGTCCCGCGCGCACCCGCGTGGGAGTCGGAGCTGCGGGTCCCGGACGAGGCGTTCGCCGAGCTGGGCAGGCTGGGCTTCCTCGGCCTTTCGTTCCCCGCCGAGCACGGCGGGGGCGGCGCGGGGACGCGCGGCGCGGTCGTCCTGAACGAGGAACTCGGGCGTTCCACGTTCGGCGGCGTGGCCAGCTCGGTCACGGTGCACACCGACTTCTCCGCGCTTCACCTGTCCCGCGCGGGCGACGACGAGCAGCGGCGCCGGTTCCTCCCGGACGTCCTGTCCGGCCGGAAGATCAGCGCGCTCGCCGTGACCGAGCCGGACGCCAGCTCGGACCTGACCCGCCTCGCCGTCCGCGCACGCCGCGACGGGGACTCCTACGTCCTCGACGGCCGCAAGACGTTCATCACGAACGCGAACATCGCCGGCCTGTTCTTCGTCGTCGCCCGGACGGGCGAGCCTGGACGGCACGGGCTGTCGCTGTTCGTCGTGGAGCGCGGTACGCCCGGCCTGTCCAACGGGCGGACGTTCGAGAAGACGGGCTGGCGGTCGTCCGACACCGGTGAGCTGGTGTTCGACGGGTGCCGCGTGCCCGCGCGCAACCGCCTGGGCGAGGAGGGGGAGGGGTTCCGCTGGATGATGCGGGGCCTCGACCACGAGCGGATCGGCCTCGCCGCGCAGGCCGTCGGCCTGGGGGAGGCCGCGCTCGCGGAGACCGCCGCCTGGCTGCACGCCCGGCCCGCCTACGGCAGGACGCTCTGGGACCTGCAAGCGCTCCGGCACGAGATGGCCCGGTTCACCGCACGCCTCGCGTCCGCCAAGACGCTGCTCTACCACACGGCCGCGCTCGCGGACGCCGGTGAGGATCCGCGGACGCACGCGGCGGTGCTGAAGTCGTCGATTCCGGAGATCGTCAACGAGCTGGCGTACAAGTGCGTCCAGTTCAACGGCGGCAACGGGTTCGTCGCGGGGTCGGCGGTCGAGCGCATCGCCCGGGACGCCCGCTTCCTCGCCATCGGCGGCGGGTCGACCGAGGTCATGCTCGACGAGATAGCGCGCCTCCTGTGACTTCCTCATCGACGTGGCCGGACTGCCGACCGGCGGCGGTTCCCGGCAGCTCTCCGGCCCCGGGCCGGGAGCGCGTCCCGGCGTCCGTCGCCGCAGGGCACGTGCCGACCCTCAGCGCTGCCAGAATTGACATCCTCCCCCTCTTGAGAGAGGGGGATTCCAACCCGTGCGGGTTGAGGTTCACGGACACTCGGCCGCTTGCGCGGTGTTGCCCCTCCGGCACCGGCTGAACGCCGGGGGCGGGGAATTCCGCCCTGTCCTGCCGCGATACTGATCAATGCGGTGGTGCCCAAACGCGGTGTTGCCCGCAGCGATGTTGACGGCTGCGTTGGTGTCGGCGTTGCAACTGAACCCGCAGGACACGCAGACGAACTCGGCTTGGCTCTTGCGCGAGTTCTTCTCGATCCATCCGCAGGCGCTGCACCGCAGACTCGTGTAGGGGGCGGGAACGTCTTCGATCCGGCCGGGCGCCTTATGCCCGGTGCGCCGGCGGAGCAGGCCCCAGCCCTGGGCGAGGATCGCCCTGTTGAGCCCGGCCTTCTGCCGGACGCGGCGGCCGGGCTGCTCGACCGTCCCCCCGCGCGGAGGCGGTCATGTTGGCGATGTGCAGTTTCTCGAACCGGATCACATCGAAGGACCGGGCGAGCATCGAGCTGGTCTTCTCGCACCAGTCCTTGCGGAGGTCGGCCTCACGGGCCTTGAGACCGGCGGCCTTGGCGTACTCGGCTCTCTTGCGCTCGCTGCCCCTGGGCGCGCGGGCGGCGCGACGCTGGTGTTTGCGGATCCGCGCCCGCTCCCTGCCGGTGAGTTGCGGGCAGTTCAGCCTGCGGCCGTCCGACAGGGCGGCTGTGATCTTCACACCCCGGTCGATGCCGATGACCTCACCCCTGCCCGGCCCATCGATCGGATCCGGGATCACCGCGAACGCGATGTGCCATTGCCCATTGCGGAAAGTGACACGGAACGTCTTGGCGTCGGGGAGGCAGCGGCGGGTGAGGCGGAACCTTACCCAGCCGCAGCCGGGCACTTTGACCCGCGCCCACCGCCGGTTCAGCTTCTCCACCCTCACATGCCGGTGCTGAACCTGCTTGCCCTTGGCGTTGAGCAACGGCTCACCGCCGGGGGCAAAGGCCGGGACGCGGTCGGTGCCGATGACCCGGAATCCCTCATGCCGGTACTTCTTGCGCCAGGTCGGCTCACCGAACCCGGAGTTGAAGAACGCCTGCTTGGCGTTGGCGAAGTCCTTCAGTGCCTGCTGCTGCACGTCGGCGTTCCCGGCCCGCAACCACTCGTTGGCAGTGCGGGCCTCGGTGAGCTGGCGGCACTGCTCGGCGAACCCCGGCACGGACCCGCGTCCCGGACGCCAGTGCCGGTGCTGCTCGACCGCCAGGTTCCACACATACCGGGCGTGCGCGCAGTGCAGCAGCATCTGCTGTTCCTGCTCACCCGTCGGATACATGCGGAACCTTGCCATGGCCCCATTCTAGGGCCACCCTACAAGCGTGATCAAGTTCAACTTCCGGCTACCCGAAGATCTCTACGACAGGGCCAAGGCCGCCGCGCAAGCCGACGACCGCTCCCTGAACTCGTGGCTGGTGTCGCTCGTACGACACGCCGTTGAGCAGGGTGCGACCCCGGATCACCTTGACGGCGACCCGGCAACCCCTGACCCGCCACGCGGGAGTCGGCATTCCACCAGGCCCTAGAGACCGGGGGAACGCTGCCAGAACTGGAAGCAGGCGCCGTAGCGGGAACGCAGGCCCAACTGAGGACCTTCGGCGGTCTCGATGACACCCGTGGAAGGGCCGTGATCGCCACTGGCAAACCCGGCGGCGAGGGCTTCGAGATCGTTCATCGCACAGCCCGCGACGGCCCTCGGGTAGGCGTGCGGCGGCCGGGGTTCGGCGGGAGTGATGTGCTGGACGAACTCCAGGCGGGCATTCCGGGACGTCGGGCCCCGGGCGATGACGGCGTCGAAGCCCTCACCGGAGGCTAGTCCGAGCAGCCGCTCCACCGCGGGGCCATCGAAGCGATCCGAGAAGTAGACGCGGCCGCCGAGGACGTCCTCCACGAACGCCCGCGCGCCGGGGAGGTCGCCGGTGGCGAACACGATGGCGTTGACCTCGCTGACGTCGACCTCGGGCCGTTCGCCGAGGACGCACCGCGTCCGGCCTTCGCGGTACTGGACGAACGCGTGCCGCAGCCCCGAGACGGTCTGGTCGAGCATGCGCTCCCTGACCGGGTACTCGGTGCCCGGGAGGAGGTAGTCGACGGGGTCGGCGACGAACGTCCACCCGCGCTCGGCGATCATGTCCTCGGTGGCGGCGGGGTCGCGCAGGTAGAAGTCGAGCGCGTAGGGCCCGGGACGGTCGGGGCGGCCGGCGGCGTCGGGGCGCGGAAGGCCGGGCACGGCGACGAGCCGGATCCATCCGCCCTTGCTTCCGTGCTTGCCGAGCAGGACGGAGGACGTGGGAGGCCGCGGCAGGTCCCACAGGCCCGCCCAGGTCTCGGGGTCCTCGACGGGTCCCTCCTCGACGATCTCGAAGCCCATCGCGTCCACGTAAAGGCCGAGCAGAGGTTCGGTGTCGGCCACCGGCAGGACCACGATGTCGATACCATCGAACATTTCCCGACCCCCATCGCCCGCCGCGGCCCCTCACCGTCCCGGCCGCGCTAAAGTCTGACATATTGCCTTGGATCCACCAAGTCTACGGGGCCGCGTCGCGAAGAGCGATGCCCGCCGCCATCACCGGGCCTCCGGCGCAGGTTCACGACGGTGTCCGAGGTTTACTCCAGTCCACCTGGACAAGCCTCTGGTGCCGGTGGGCGACACATCCCTGGCCCGGGCGTCACCATCCCGCGCGCCACCCGGGGGCATGATGTCTGATGTATACTCGATCCTGCTGTGAGTCCCGATGGCGCGGAGTTCCCGACTCAAGAACCAGCACCTCACAAGCCCCGGCGGTACCAGAGGCCCTACCAGGGGGACGGCTACGTGTCCAGCACCAATGACAACACCTCCGGCGGCCGCTCCGGTACCGGGGCGGCGACCGCCCTGCCGGTCAGCCGGCTGCGCCCCGCCTACCAGCAGGTCGCCGACCAGCTGCGGGAGCTGATCCTCGACGGGTCGCTCGCGCCGGGCGACCGCCTCCCGCCGGAGGGCGAGATCGGCGGCAACTTCGGCGTGAGCCGCAGCACGGTCCGCGAGGCGCTGCGCGTGCTGGCCTCCCAGGGCCTGGTCAAGACGGTTCGCGGCACCACCGGCGGCACGTTCGTCTCGCACATCGAACCCGATCAGATCAGCGACTTCCTGGAGGCCGGGATCGGGCTGATGTCGGGTTCGGCGGCGCTGCCGCTGGCGGCCATCCTCGAAGCCCGCGAGATGCTGGAGGTGCCCGCGATCGCCGTCGCCGCCGAGCGCCGCCAGCAGAAGCACCTCGACGCGCTGCACGCAGCCATAGAGCGCGAGCAGCGCTCCCGCGGCCGGAGCATGAAGTTCCAGGAGCACCGGCACTTCCACGGGATCATCATGGAGGCGACCGGGAACGGGCTGCTCACCATGATGACGCAGCCGGTCTTCCACGTCCTGCGGAGCCGGTTCCTGAGCGCCGACGAGCCCACCGAGTTCTGGGCGCAGGTCGACGAACAGCACGAGCGGATCATCACCCTGCTCGAAGCGCGCGACGGCGAGGCGGCCAGCGCGGCCATGCGCGACCATTTGCACTACATCCGCCCCGCCTACCACGAAAGCTGAGGTCAGGCCCAGGTGGGCGGACGGTTCTCGCGGTAGGCGCGGAAGCCCTCCTGGCCGTCGGAGTCCGGCGGGGTGACGTAGGCGACGAACTCCTCGATCTCGGGGACGACCGCCTCCGCCAGGGGAAGTCCTTCGACCGCGGCCAACTGCCGCTTCATCGCGGCCATGCAGGCGCGTGACTTGCCGCTGAGCCCGGCGGCGAGTTCGTCCACGGCGGCGTCGAGGTCGCCGGCGGGCACGGCCTTCAGCGCGATGCCGAGGTCGACCGCCTCGGCGGCGCTGATCCACCGGCCGGTGAGGAAGATCTCCCTGGCCCGCTGGCGGCCGACGATCCGGGGCAGCCGCGCCGTGGAGCCGCCCGCGGGGATGACGCCGAACTCGGCGTGCGCGTCGGCGATCCGCGCCGTGTCGGCGATCAGCACCAGGTCGCAGGCGAGCAGCAGCTCGAACCCGCCGGCGCGGGCCAGCCCGTTGACGGAGGCGATCACCGGCATCGGCAGCCGCTCCAGCCGCAGGGTGAGCGCCGCGAGCCGCTTGGCGATCCGCTCCCACACGGCCGGGTCGGCGAACGCCTCGTCCAGCAGGGCGAGGTCGAGGCCCACGGTGAACGCGCGGCCCGTCCCGCCGATGACCAGGACGCGCGTCCCGGGGTCGGCCTCGGCCGCGCCGATCGCGGCCTCCAGCTCGTCGAGCACCCGCTCGGTCAGGCTGTTCATCGACTCCGGGCGGGTGAAGGTGATGCGCGCCACCCGGCCCCGCACCTCATAGGTCATGGTCTCCGGCGTCGGCACGGGCCCGCCCCTCCCGGACGGCGCCACGACCGTCCTTGCCATATATCTGATGTATCGACTCTGCCGAGTATCCGCAGCGTACGACCGCTCGTCAACTTCAACTTAAGCCCACTGCAGGGATGACAGGGACGTGCAACTGAGCTAAAAATCGGACATATCCAATACGGATCCGATCGAGAACAGGCAGGTGACACCGTGACCGACGCAGGCGAGGTACGGGCGGCGGCACGGCCGGTACCGGACGTGCCGCGTACGGCTTTCGCGGGGGGCTCGGCGCTCGGCGTGTCCGCGGTCCCGCTCGGGGTGGACGAGTCCGGGCGGTCCGGCAGCGTCCGGGACGTGTACGAGCTGCATGATCTGCGGCCCGGTGCGATCGGCAACGCCGCGTTGGCGGCACTTCAGCCGGCGAACCGTTGACCGAAAAACCTCTGATGTTTCGAGATACGGACGGCTCCCCCGAACCCGCAGAGACGGGCCCAAACGAACGAAACTGCAGGTACAGCCCGTAGTCTGGGTTAACCCGGAAGGTCACCCGGCTTGGACATCGGACCCGGGCTTACCCTAGAATCGATACGTCTGACTTTAACGTACCAGTGCGATGCGAGAGGACGGCCATGACGCTCAAGGACGGGTGGAAGGGACGGTTCTACGAGGACTTCCAGGTGGGCGACGTCTACCGGCATCCCCTCGGGCGCACGGTCACCGAGAGCGACAACACGTGGTTCACGCTGCTGACGATGAACACGAACCAGATGCACTTCAACGGCGAGTACGCGGCGAAGTCCGAGTTCGGCAGGCCGCTGGTCGTGTCCACCCTGACCGTGGCGATCGCGGTCGGGCAGAGCGTCATCGACACCACCCAGAACGCCTTCGCCAACCTCGGCTGGGAGGACATCCAGATGTCCAACCCCGTCTTCGCCGGCGACACCCTGTACAGCGAGTCGCTCGTGCTGGACAAGCGCGAGTCGTCGAGCCGCCCGCACGCCGGCATCGTCACCATCCGCACCCGCACCCTCAACCAGGACGGCGACGAGGTCTGCACGTTCCGCCGCACCTTCTACGTGTACAAGCGGGGCGCCGAGCCGCTGAACGACCTGTTCCCCGAGGGCAAGACGCCGCTGACCCTCGAAGCGGAGGAGGAGCGCGCATGAGGATCACCTTCGCTCCCTGGGGCGAGACGCTCGCGGAGCTGACCGACGCCGCACGCCGCGCCGAGGCGGCCGGCGCGGAGGCCATCTGGGTGCCCGAACTGCACCGCAGCGCCACCGTCGCCGCCGCCGCGATCGCGGCCGCGACCGAGCGGGCCCAGATCGGCACCGGCATCGCGCTCGCGTTCACCCGCAGCCCGATGATCACCGCGCTGGAGGCGCTCGACCTGGACGACATGTCCGGCGGCCGGTTCGTCCTCGGCCTCGGCAGCGGCGTCCAGCGGCTCAACGAGGACTGGCACAACGTGCCGTTCGGCAAGCCCGTCCGGCACATGCGGGAGGCCGTCCGCAACATCCGCGCCTTCTGGGAGACCTGCACCACCGGCGACCCGATCGACCTGCCGGGCGACGAGGAGCCGATGCGCATCCGCGGCTACCAGCGTCCCTTCGCCGTGCAGCGGACCGACATCCCCGTCTACATCGCCGCGATGGGCCCCGCCATGACCCGCCTCGCCGGAACGATCGGCGACGGCTGGATCAGCCACGAGCTGTGCTCACCGCGCTACCTGGCCGAGCAGGTCATGCCGGAGCTGGAGACCGGGATCGGCCGCACGGAGGGCAAGCGGCGCGAGGACGTCGACGTCGTCGTCTCCGCGTGCTGCTCGGTGTCCGACGACCGCGCCACCGCGCTGCGCCGCGTGTCCGGGCTCGTCGGCTTCTACGCCAGCGTCCGCACCTACGCCGATTTCTTCGCCTTCCACGGGCTGGCGGAGCAGCAGCAGGCCGTCATCGGCGCGTTCCGCAACGGCACCGGCGCCGAGCACCTCGCCGAGACGGTCTCCACCGAGATGATCGACGCGCTCACGATGGCGGGAGGACGCGACGAGGTCGCCGAGCGCATCGCCGGGTACGAGGGCCTCGCCGACTCGGTGAAGCTCAGCCCCCCGACCCACGGCCTCAGCGCCGCCGAGACCCGCGCGGCCCAGGACGAACTCCTGGCGCTGCTGCCCGACCTCACTGGGAGCGCCTCGTGAAACCTCTGGAAGACGTCCGCATCATCGCCGTCGAGCAGTACGGCGCCGGCCCGTTCGGCAGCCTGCACCTCGCGGACCTGGGCGCCCAGGTGATCAAGATCGAGGAGCCCCGGTCGGGCGGCGACGTCGGACGCTACGTCCCCCCGTACGGCGAGGGCGAGGACTCGCTGTTCTTCGAGACGTTCAACCGCAACAAGCGCAGCCTGTCCCTCGACCTGTCGACGGACGCGGGCCGCCGGGTCTTCGAGGACCTGGTGAAGGTGTCCGACGTCGTGTACTCCAACCTGCGCGGCGACGTCCCGAAGAAGATCGGCATCACCTACGACGACCTGAAGCACCTGAACCCGGCCATCGTGTGCTGCTCGCTCACCGGGTTCGGCATGACGGGGCCGCGCAGCAAGGAGCCGGGCTACGACTACGTCCTGCAGGGCCTCGCCGGATGGATGGACCTGACCGGCGAGCCGGACGGCCCGCCCACCAAGTCGGGGCTGTCGATGGTCGACTACTCCGGCGGGTTCGTCGCCGCGATCTCGCTGCTGGCCGGGCTGCACGCGGCGCGCCGCGACGGCGTCGGCATGGACTGCGACGTCAGCCTGTACGACACCGCGATCGGGCTGCTGACCTACCCGGCGACGTGGCACCTGAACGCCGGGTTCACGCCGGTGCGCACGCGCCACTCGGCGCACCCGTCGCTGGTGCCGTTCCAGGCGTTCGAGGCCAGCGACGGCTGGTTCATCGTCGGCTGCGCGAAGGAGAAGTTCTGGACGCGGCTCGCCTCCGTCGTGGGCCACCCCGAGTGGGCCGAGCCCGAGTCCGGCTTCGGGTCGTTCGCCGACCGGGGGCGCAACAAGGACACGCTGATCCCCCTCCTGGAGGACATCTTCCGGCGGCGCACCGTCGCCGAATGGCTGGAGGAGCTGTACGCCGCGTCGATCCCCTGCGGCCCCATCAACGACGTCGAGCAGGCCATGCAGGAGGAGCACACCAAGGCGCGCGGGCTGCGGGTGACGACCGAGCACCCGCGGTTCGGGACGGTGGAGCAGCTCGCCTCGCCCGTCCGGGTCGGCTCCGAGCCGCCCGAGTACCGCCGGGCGCCGCTGCGCAACGAGGACTTCGACCTGGTGATACGCGAGATCGCCGGGTATGACGACGCCACGGTGGCGGAGCTGAAGGCCGGCGGCGCGTTCGGCGACACCGCGGCGTCCGCCGAGACCACCGAGACCACCGAGACGGAGCCGGAGGCGGCGTCGCGATGATCGCACGGGAGCTTGCCGCCTGGGCGCTCGGCCTCGCCGAGGTGCCCGGGCCGGTGGGCGCCGCCGCGACCCGGCACTTGCTGGACGGGTTCGGCACCGCGCTCGGCGCCGTCCGGACGGGGGCGGCGCTGCCCGCGACCGAGGTGGCGCGCGGCCTCGGCGGCCCGCCCGAGGCGGCCGTGCTCGGCACCGGCGAGCTGCTGTCCGCGCCCGCCGCGGCCCTCGCGAACGGCACGCTGGTGCACGCTCTCGACTTCGACGACACGCACGCGGGCGGGCTGGTGCACGCGACCGCGGTCGTGCTGCCCGCCGCGTTCGCCGTCGGCCAGCAGACCGGCGCGTCCGGGCGGGAGATCCTGACGGCGGCGGTCGCCGGATACGAGACGGCCTGCCGGATCGCCGCGGCCGCGCCGCACGGCTTCCACGCGCGCGGCCTGCACGCGACGATGGTCGCCGGGGTGTTCTCGTCCGCCCTGGTCAGCGCGCGGCTCCTCGGGCTGGACGCCGACCGGGCCGCGAACGCGCTCGGCATCGCGGGCAGCCAGGCGGGCGGCCTGCTCGCCTTCCTCGGCACCGGGGCGTCGACGAAGCAGCTCCATCCGGGGTTCGCGTCGCAGTCCGGGATCATCGCGGCGCGGCTCGCGGCGGCGGGCGCGACCGGGCCGGACACCGTCTTCGACGGCCCGCACGGCGTGTTCGACACCCTCTCCGCGCACCCCGCCGACGCCGCGTCCATCGTGGACGGGCTGGGGGAGCGCTGGGAGACCACCCGGATCGGGATCAAGCCGTACGCGGCGTGCCAGCTCTCGCACGCCACGATCGGCGCGGTCCTGGACGCGATGGAGCGCGAGCGGTTCGGCCCGGACGACGTCGTGAGCGTCCACGCCCGGGTCCACCCGGACTCGGCGCCGGTCGTCTGCGACACCGCGCGCGACCTGACCCGTCCCGCGAGCCCGTACGCGGCGAAGTTCTCGCTGCCGTGGACGGTCGCGGCGCTGATCGCCGACGGCGGGCTGACCCTGGAGACCTTCGAGGCGGACTCGATCGCCAGGCCCGAGGTGACCCGGCTCGCGGCCCGCGTCCGCTGGGACGTCGCCGGCGTTCCCGGCGTCGCCGCCGCCGACGCGTCCGGCCAGGTCACGATCACGCTCGCCGGCGGCCGGGAGGTCACCGGGTCGGTGCCGCGCAGCGAGGGCGGCGGCGACCGTCCGCTCGGCCGCGCGTCGCTGCTCGCCAAGTTCCAGGGCAACGCCGGCGTCCCGGCGGCGGAGGCGGAGGAGTTCGCGGGCGTCGTCGAGACGCTCGGCGGGCAGCCGGACGCCGCCGCCGTCATGGGGGCCGCCGCGCGGCTCGCCCAGCTCACCTACAGTGCGCAGGAGAAGGAATGACACTGCAAGCGATCAAGCCCGCCGAGTTCCCGTGGTTCCCCTACGAGGGGTTCACGTTCTGCCTCGGCCTGTCCGAGGACGGCGGCGCGTGGTCGTCCGGGCACACCTCCGCCGCGCACGACGCGGCGGTCGGGAAGATGACGGTCTCGGGGACGATGGCCGAGCAGGCCCGCACCGCCTACGCGAAGGTCATGACGATCATCGAGGCGGCCGGGTACGGCCCCGGTGACGTCGTGCACGTGACGGAGAACGTCACGATCGCCGGGCTGGCCGACTACGAGGCCGCCGCGGCGGTCCGCAAGGAGGTCTTCGGCGCGCACGAGCCGACGGTGACGACCGTGGTCGTGGAGCGGCTCGTCCGGTCCGCCGCGCTGCTGGAGATCGAGATGCACGCCGTGCGGGGCGGCGGCGCGGAGCTGCTCGCGGCCAGCGAGCGGCGCGAGGCCGGGACGTGGGTGCCCTCGCCGGTCCGCGAAGGTTACGACGGCACCGTGCACCTGCCGACCATGATCCCGGTGGACGCGTCGGGCGGCATCGTCTCCCCCGGCGACTTCGCCGGCCAGTACGCGTACTGCCTCGACCAGGCCGACGTGCTGCTCCGCAAGGCCGGCCTGTCGCTCGACAACGCGGTCACGACCTACGACTACTCGACGCCGGAGACCCGGGAGGTGTACCGCAAGACCCACCGCATCCGGAAGGAGCGGCTCGGCGGCGCGGGCGTGTACCCGGGCGCGGGCGGCATCCTGATGAGCCGGCTGCACCACCCCGAGGCGCTCGTCGCGATCGACGTCACGGCGTCGCGGCACCCGCTGGAGCTGGTCAACCCGGGCTGGTCCCGGTACGACACGTTGACCTACGCGCCGGGCGTCCGGGCGGGCCGGACGCTGTTCATGTCGGGGTTCGCGGCGCTCGACATGAAGACGCAGGAGGCGCTGCACCCGGGCGACATCGGCGCGCAGGCCGAGGTCACCTACGGCTCGATCCTGCACCTGCTGGACTACGCGGGCCTCGGCCCGGCGGACCTTCTGTCGACCATCGAGTTCTGCGTCGAGTCGGCGCTGCGGGACTACCGCGCGGTCGCGCCCGTCCGGGAGCGGCTGCTGTCGCCGCCGTGGCCCGCGTCGACCGGCGCGATCTGCAAGGCGCTGCTGCGTCCGGAGTTCCTGCTCGAGGTGTTCCCGACCGCCCTCTACCCGGAGGGCGCCCCGACCACGAGGACGCCGACCACGGGGGCTGCGTCATGACGCTGCTCACCGACGACATCCGCGCGCTCGTCGGCCGGACGAAGGTCTACACCGCGCCCGAGCCGATGGGCGCCGCCGCCGGCCGGTACTTCGGCCTCGCGATCGGCGACCACAACCCGCTGTACTCCGATCCCGAGTACGCGCGGGCGCAGGGCCTCGCGGACGTGACCGCGCCGCCGACGCTGATCTGCGAGACGAACCAGTACGCGAACCTGCCGGTCGGGCCGGACGGCGACTCGGGCCACAACTGGGGCATCGAGATCCCCGGGACGCGGCGGGTGCGCGGCGGCAACCGCTACGTCTTCCACCGCCGCATCCTGCCGTCCGACATCGTCACCGCCACCTGGGAGATCACCGACGTGGCCGGCAAGACGAACCGGGCGGGCGCGGAGATGCTGATCATCACGTCGCGGGCGACGTACACGCAGCAGGACGGCGAGACGCTCGCGGAGAACGAGGAGACCGTCATTTTCGTTTCGCTGGGGGCGGGGGCATGACCGCGGCACAGGCAGTGCACAAGGCGGGGGACGTCGTACCGCCGCTGGAGCGCCGGATCGGGTTCCCCGACATGATCGCCTACGCCGGCGCCACCTGGGACTGGTACCGGCTCCACTACGACATCGAGTTCGTGAAGGCGTCGAAGCTGCCCGGCGTGGTCGTCGACGGCCAGGTGTTCGGCGCGCTGCTGGTCGAGCAGATCCAGGACTGGCTCGGGCCGAAGTGCTTCGTCCGCACGCTGGAGTTCAGCTTCAAGGCGCTGGTGTTCGCCGACGAGACCGTCCGGTGCGAGGGAACGGTCACCGAGGCGGGCGACGGCTTCGTGGACCTCGACCTGCGGGTGGTCGTCGTCGGCGACGGCGGCGAAGCCGACCGCGTCGCGGTCGCGCCCGCCCGCGCCCACGTCCTGCTGGGCGCCGCCGACGGCCCCGGCGCGGAGGGGGCGCCATGAGCACGGGTGTCGCGATCGCCGGCGCCGCCGAGTGCGACCTCGGGGTGACGAACCTGTCGATTCTCGGGCTTCAGGCGCAGGCGGTCTCGCGGGCGCTGGACGACGCGGGCCTCAGCCTGCGCGACGTCGACGGCATCGCCACGACCGGGGTGGCGCGGTTCTCGGCGACGCAGCTCGCCGACTACTTCGGGCTTGAGCCCCGCTGGACGGACTCGACCTACGCGGGCGGTTCCGCGTTCGAGATGTTCGTCGCCCGCGCCGCGCAGGCCATCCAGGCCGGGCAGGCCGAGACGATCGTCATCAGTTTCGCGTCCAACCAGCGGTCGGCCCGGTCCCGCTCGCTCGGCGGCGTGGTCGAGGACCACACGCCCGAAGCGCAGTTCGAGACGCCGTACGGCCCGCTGTACCCGCTGTCGTACTACGGGATGGCGGCGCAGCGGTACCTGCACGCCTACGGAAAATCGAGCGAGCAGCTCGCCGAGATCGCCGTGGCCGCGCGGGAATGGGCGCTGCTGAACCCCGCCGCGTTCCGCTACGGCAAGGGGCCGCTCACCGCCGCCGACGTGACCGGCTCCGCGATGATCTCCAGCCCGCTCACGGCGCTGGACTGCTGCCTGGTCACCGACGGCGGCGGCGCGATCGTCCTGACGTCCCTCGAACGGGCCCGCGACCTGCGCCGCACGCCCGTCGAGGTGCTCGGGTACGGGGAGCGGACGACGAACGCGTCGATGACCGCCGTGCCCGACCTGACCGTCACGGGCGCGGCCGGCTCCGGCGCCGACGCGTTCGCCCGCGCCGGCGTCGCCCCGGCCGACATCGACGTCGTGCAGGTGTACGACTCGTTCACGATCACGGTCGCGCTGACGCTGGAGGGGCTCGGCTTCTGCGGGCGCGGCGAGGCCCTCGACTGGATCGCCGGCGGCCGGATCAGGCCCGGCGGCGACTTCCCGCTCAACACCTCGGGCGGCGGCCTGTCCTACTGCCACCCGGGCCAGTTCGGGATTCTGCTGCTCGTCGAGGCGGTGCGGCAGCTGCGCGGCGACGCCGGAGACCGGCAGGTCCCGGACGCACGGCTCGCCGTCGCGCACGGCACGGGCGGAATCCTCTCGACGCACGCCACGGTGGTCCTGGGGGTGGACCGATGACCGATGCCTTCGAACCCGACGTCCCGGCGCCCGACGAGGTCACGGCCCCCTGGTGGGACGCGACCCGGGAGCACCGCCTCGTCCTCCAGACCTGTGCGCGCTGCGTCCGGGAGAAGCGGCCCGCCGCCCAGCATCCGCCGCGCGCGCTCTGCGTCCGCTGCGGGTCGGACGAGCTGGACTGGGTCAGGTCCGGCGGCGCCGGCGTCGTCGACTCCTTCACGGTCGTGCACCGCGCCCCGCGCCCGGACCTCGCGGTCCCCTACGTCATCGCGCGCGTGCGCCTGGCCGAAGGGGTCGTCCTCCTCACCCGTCTCCAGGGGCGGGAACCGGACGGCTGGCACATCGACGACAAGGTCCAGGTCACCTGGATCGATCTTGACGACGGGCGGGCGCTCCCCGTGTTCGTCCCGGACGCGCCGCCGTCCCCTGAGACCGAGAAAGGCAGTTAAGTGGATTTCCAGCTGAACGAGGACCAGCGCGAGTTCCGCGCCGTCCTGCGCGACTTCGTGGACAACGAGATCATCCCGGTGGCGCGCGACTGGGAGCAGTCCGGCCGCTACCCCACCGAGATCGTCAAGGGCATGCGGGACATGGGGCTGTTCGGTATCACCGTCCCGGAGGAGTACGGCGGCCTCGACCTCGACCCCGTCTCGTTCGCGCTCGTCTTCGAGGAGATCGCCCGCGGCTGGATGGGCATCGCCGGCATCCTCGGCAGCCACTCCCTCGCCTGCCGCATGATCGCGATGCGCGGCACCGAGGAGCAGAAGAGCAAGTACCTGCCGGGCCTCGCGTCCGGTGAGCGCCGCACCGGCATCGGCCTCACCGAGCCGGACGCGGGCACCGACCTCCAGGGCATCCGCACCACGGCCCGGCTGGACGGCGACCACTACGTCGTCAACGGGTCCAAGATGTGGATCACCAACGCCCGGCACGCGGACCCGCTGCCGGTGCTGGTGAAGACCGACCCGTCCGCGTCCCCGGCGCACAAGGGCATGAGCATCCTGCTCGTGGACGCCGGCACCGAGGGCTACCAGATCACCAAGGACATCCCGAAGCTCGGCTACAAGGGCACCGAGTCGTGCGAGATCGTCCTGGACAACGTCCGGGTGCCGAAGGAGAACCTGCTCGGCGGCGTCGAGGGCAAGGGCATGCAGCACGCGCTGTCCGCGCTGGAGTGGGGCCGGGTCAACATCGCCGCGCGGTCGGTCGGCATCGCGCAGCGCGCCCACGACGAGGCGCTCGCCTACGCGGGACAGCGCAAGGCGTTCGGCCAGACCATCGGCGAGTTCCAGGCCGTCCAGCTTCAGCTCGCCACCGTCGCCACGCAGCTCCAGGCGGCGCGGCTGATGGCGTACTTCGCGGCGGACGCGGTCCGGCGGGGCCGCGCCGACGGGCAGACCGGGATGGCGAAGATCTTCTGCTCGGAGGTCGCCCTCCAGGCCTCGATCGAGGCCATGAAGGTGCACGGCGGCTACGGCTACTCCACCGAGTACGAGGTCGAGCGGCTGTACCGCGACGCGATCCTGATGAGCATCGGGGAGGGCACGAACGACGTCCTGCGGACGGTCGTGGCCAAGTCGCTGCTGCGCGGCGAAACGGTCGTCCGGTGACCACCGGGCGGCTGCCGCGCAGCTACCTGTACGTCCCGGGGAACGCCCCGGACAAGCTCGGCAAGGCGCTGGCGCGCGGCGCCGACGCCCTGATCGTCGACCTTGAGGACGCCGTCCCGCCGAGCGGCAAGGACGCGGCGCGGCGCGCGGTCGCCGGCTGGCTGCGCTCCGGCCTGGAGACGGGCGGCGCCGAGCTGTGGGTCCGCGTCAACGGCGGCGGGACGGGGGAGGATGACGTCCGGGCTCTTGCCGGGATCCCCGCGCTGACCGGCCTCGTCCTCGCCAAGTCCGAGGACGCCGCGCACGTCGCGGCGGCCGCCGGGCTGCTGGCCGCCCTCGGCGACGTGACGACCCTGCTGATGCCGCTGCTGGAGACCGCGGGGGCGATCCTGGACGTGCGGGACATCGCCCGCGCGCCCAGGGTCCACCGGCTCCAGATCGGCGAGGTCGACCTCGCCGCCGACGCCGGCCTGGACCCGGGACCGGACGAGGCGGAGCTGGCGTTCGCCCGCGGCATGACCGTCATGGCGAGCGCCGCCGCCGGGCTCCGCCCGCCGGTCGGGCCGGTCTCGGTGATCACGTCCGACGCCGAGGCGCTGGCACGGTCCACCGACCGGGTGCGGCGGCAGGGCTTCGTGGGGCGGGCGTGCATCCATCCCGCGCAGATCCCGGTCGTCCACGAGGTGTTCACACCGTCGGCGGCGGAGCTCGCACGGGCCGAGGACGTCCTGGCGAGGTACGAGGCGGCCGCCGCGGCGGGATCGGGGGTCGTCCTGGACGCCGGTGGACGCCTGATCGACGCGGCCGTCATCCGCCTCGCGCGCCGCACCCTGGCCACCGCACAACCCGGGCCGATCATCACACCTAAATAAATCAGACGTATTAATGACATACCCTGCTATCACCAGAGGACCACGCAGGAAGAGCGCAGCCAGCTCCCGTTGATCGATAGATCTGACGACAGCCTGTGAGGAAGAGAGGCCGGCAGCCATGGCACAGATGAACATCGCCAGCGGGATCCGCGAGTTCGCGATCAGCACGCCGGGTGCCAACGCACTGATCGACGGGGACCGGCGGCTGACGTTCGCCGAACTGGACGACCGCAGCAACCGCGTCGCGAACCTGCTGGTGGACGCCGGCCTCAACGCCGGCGACCGCGTCGCCGTCCTGCTCGGCAACCAGCTGGAGTACGTGGAGGTCGCGGCGGGCGCCGCGAAGGCCGGCGTGGCGATGGTCCCCCTCAACCCGCGCGGCACCGCCGCCGAGCACGGCTCGCTGATCACCCGGTCCGGCGCGTCCGGCCTCATTGCCGACGCGGCGTTCGAGGACAACGTCCCCGACCTGGCCGAGGATCTGCCGCTCGCCCTCTCCCTCGGCAAGCAGGACTGGGGACGCCCCTACGACAAGGCCCTCGCGGGAGCGCGGGCGACCGACCCGCGCGTCCAGGTCAGCGAGATGGAACCGTTCTGCGTGCAGTACACGTCCGGGACGACCGGCCGGCCGAAGGGCGCGCTGCTCACCCACCGGTCCCGGGTCCTCACCATGTTCGGCTGCGCGGTCGACTTCGGCGTCGGCCCCGGCAAGCGCACCGCCGCCGTCGCGCCGATGGCGCTCGGCGCCGGGTTCTGCTTCGGCTTCGCGGGCCCGTTCATGGGCGGCCAGACGTCCATGCTGCGCCGCTGGGACCCCGAAGAACTCCTCCACATGATCGAACGCGACCGGCTCCAGACCATCTTCCTGGTGCCCACGCACGCGGTGCTGCTGCGGCAGTTCATGGAGCAGGCGCCGCGCAAGTGGGACCTGTCCAGCCTGGAGACCCTCTACTTCAACGCCGCCGCGCTGCCGGTGCCGCTGAAGGAATGGGTGATGGACACGTTCCCGCACGTCGGCGTGCACGAGATCTACGGCTCCACCGAGGCGGGCATCGTGACGAACCTGCGTCCCGCCGACGCGCTGCGCAAGCCGGGGTCGGTCGGTCACCCCTGGTGGATGACCCACCTGAAGCTCATCGACGACGACGGCCGGGAGGTCGGGCCGGGCGAACCGGGCGAGCTGTTCGGGCACTCCCCGTTCAACATGCTCGGCTACCTGGACGAGCCCGAGGCCACCGCCGAGGCGATCCGGCCGGACGGCTACCTGTCCTCCGGCGACATCGCCGTTCGCGACGAGGAGGGCTTCGTCACCATCGTCGACCGCAAGAAGGACATGATCATCTCGGGGGCGGCGAACATCTACCCCCGCGAGGTCGAAGGCGTCCTGTACGACTGCGACGGCGTCGCCGAAGTCGCCGTCGTCGGCCTCCCGGACGAGAAGTGGGGCGAGACCGTCGGCGCGTTCGTCGTGGCCCGCGACGGCCGCGGCGTCGACTTCGCCGCGCTGGAGGCGGCCGTCCGCGAACGCCTCGCCGGCTACAAGGTGCCGAGGGTGTGGAAGGCCGTGGACGAGCTTCCGAAGAACACCAACGGAAAGATCCTCAAGCGCGTCATCCGCGACACCTACGGGAGCTGAGCACGATGTCCGCCCTGAAGCCCGTCCTGCCGGCGGCGTTCGCCGCGGGCGCCGTCCTGCGCACCCCGGGCCGCACCCTCACCTCCGGGGACTTCGCCGCGATCATCAACGCGACGTGGGAGAACGGCCCCCTGCACACCGACGACGTGTACATGTCCGAGACCGGCTTCGGCCGCCGCATCCTGGGCGGCCCCTGCCTGATCGCCATCTCGGCCGGGCTCACCTCGCCCACCATGTACGCGAGCTGGGCCGCCGCGGGCCTCGACTGCCACGCCGCCCTCGGCATGGACGAGGTCCGCTACGAGGCCCCGGTGTTCGAGAACGACACGATCACCGTGGACATCGAGGTCGACACCCTTGAGCCGACACCGGGCGGGTCCGCGTTCGTGGGCAAGGTCCGCGACATCGTGCGCAAACAGGACGGCACGACCGTCTTGACCATGCGCCGCGGCTACCTGCTGAAGCCCATCGCGGAGAACGCGTGAAGCACGAGACCCTCGACGTCACGCGGAACGGCCCCGTCCTCCTGGTCGTCATGAACCGCCCAGAGGTGCTGAACGCCTACGACGCCCGCATGGTCCGCGAGCTGCGCGCGGTCTGGCGGTCCTTCCGAGACGACGACGACCTGCGCGTAGCGGTGCTGACCGGCGCAGGCGACCGCAGCTTCTCCACCGGCCTCGACGTGGACGACACCCTCACCACCGGCGTCGCCAGCCCGTCCCTGGACGAGGACGGCCGCGTGGCGCTCACGTCCCGCGACCTCCGCGTCCACAAACCGATCATCGTCGCCGTCAACGGGCACTGCTGCGCCGGCGGCTGGCACTTCGTCAACGACGCCGACGTCATCCTCTGCTCGGACAACGCGACGTTCTTCGACACCCACATCGACGTAGGGCTGGCCAACCCGGTGGAGGCGGTCGGACTTCTGAGCCGCCTCCCCCTCACCGAGGTCCTGCGCATGGTCACCAGCGGTCGCGCCTACCGCCTGGGCGCCGAACGCGCCCGCGAACTGGGCCTCGTCACCGAGGTGGTCCCCTTGGACGACCTGGTGCCCCGCGCCCTGGAGATCGCCCACGTGATCGCCCGGCACCGTCCCGACCTCCTGTCCAACAGCCTGGAGACCATCTGGACGGCCGTCGAAGACCAACGCGCCCGCGCGGAGGCCCTGGGCCTGGCCCTCCTCATGCGCGCGTCCAGCCGCGACCTCCTCGCCTTCCGCCCGGAGGCAGGGCCATGAAGATCGGCATCTTCGACCAGGTCGACGACATCGAGCAGACCGCCGCCGACCTCCGCGCAGCAGACCGGGACGGCATCGACAGCTACTGGCTGACCCAGGCCTTCGGAACCGACACGCTGACCGTGATCGGCGCAGTGGCCCGCGACCTGCCGAACCTGCGCGTCGGCACGGCCGTCGTCCCCGTCTACCCGCGGCACCCGATGGCCCTGGCCCAGCAGGCGCTGACCACGAACCAACTCGTGGACGGACGGCTCGCGCTCGGCATCGGCCCGTCCCACCCGTCCGTGGTCGAACCGTGCTGGGGCATGTCGTACGACCGTCCGGCCCGCTACATGCGCGAGTACCTGGAGGCCCTGACCGGCGCGCTGACCCAGCACGTCCGCTTCAAGGGCGAGGTCCTGACCGCGCGCGGCGACCTGGACATCCCCGGAGCCCCCGTCCCGTCCGTCCTGGTGGCCGCGCTCGGCCCCAGGATGCTGGAGATCACCGGCGCCCTCGCCGACGGCACGATCACCTGGATGGTCGGCCCCCGCACCCTCCGGGAACTCACGATCCCGACGATCCGGGAGGCCGCCGCGAAGGCCGGCCGCCCGGCCCCGGAGATCATCGTCGCCCTCCCGGTCTGCGTGACGGACGACGCCCCGGCCGCCCTGGCCGCCGCCGAAGCGGAACTGGAGTGGTACAGCACCCTCCCGTCCTACCGCGCGATGCTCGACCGAGAAGGCTGCGAGACCCCGGGTCAGATGGCCCTGATAGGCGACGCCGACACGGTGGCCGCCAAGATCAGCGCATTCGCCGACCTGGGCGTGACCACCTTCGCCGCCAAACTCGTCGGCACCCCCGACGAACGCACCGCCACCCACACCCTCCTCACCCACCACCGCCTGCGCTCTTGAGCGATCCCCGCCCAAGGAAGGGGTGCGGGGCGGGAAGTCACCGCGTGCGGCCTGCGGCCGGCCGTCGCGCTAGTGCTCCAGCAGCCTCCGTGCATTTTGTCGGACGTGAGGGGCGAGTCGGGCGTGGACGGGGTCGCGGTCGGCGGCTTGCAGGAGGATGGCCGCGACCGCGAGTTCGGCGAGCCGGCCCTCTGGCGTTGCCAGGATGTCGGCGAAGGCGTCGCGGACGCAGGCCGCCAGTTCTGGGACGGGAAGGGTGTAGGCGTGAAGGTCTGCGGCGTCGAATCCGTGAGGGGCGGGGCCGAAGCCCTCCCAGTCGAGGATGGTCAATTCCGGCCTGGTGAGGTTGGCCCAGTGTAGGTCGCCATGGGCGAGGGTCCAGTGGTGGACGGTGGTTTCGATGCCTGCGTCGCCGAAGTAGCGAGGGATGGTGCGGTGTATGTAGTCCTGGGTGATGACGAGCGGGCGGCCGTCCGGGGCTGATGTAGTCGCGACCGTGCTCGTAGCCCGCCGCAATCGTGACCACCAGGCATCAGGCAGGGCGATGTGTTCGGTGAGGTCCGGAGTCGGGGAGCAGACGGGCGCCGTTACGTAGGTGCTGAGTTCAGCTCGGTAGGCGTACCCTTCATGAGCCCAGTCGGCTGAATCCAGCAGCCGGGGGCGCGGGACCTCCGCCGGAAGGGCGGTAGCGGCTTCTTGAGTGCCGGTCCAGAGCTTTCCGCCCTCCTTGCCCACCGGTGCCTCCAGCACTCGGAGCCAGACGTTTCCACAGGACGTCGTGATGGGGCCGCCGATGGTCCTTCCGCTGTGGCCCCAGGTCTCTGCGGCACCGTCTGCGGACGCGCCGCCGAGCCGGATCGTTGCATTGTTGAAGGCGCTGCGCATCCGTTCGCGGGTGTCGGGGTCGTCAGGCTCGGAGAACACGGCAGATGTCCCGGAGATGCGCGGGTGGGATGGCTGGACGCTGGAAGGCGCCGAGTGCTTCATGCCAGTGTGCCGTAGTCGAGGCCGAAAGCAGGGCACCGGTGAGTCCGGGCGTGGAGGCCACTACCGCGAGCGTCGCGGCGACGTGTGAGAGGCCAGGACGGTCCGGGCCCTTTGTGTCGCGTACCGCTACCGCACCGCCCGCGCCCCCGCCATGAGAGCTCCTGCCGCCTGATCAAACGTCGTTGATGATCGGTTCAGTAGTGGTGATGAGCGCGATTTCGATGGCCAGCACGCCGAGGGCCTCCTTCTCGGGACCATAGATGCGGCGGATGTTGGCAAGTTGCTGGTCACGTGGGCTGTCGGGGTTGACGTTGGGGCGACCTCTACCCCGACGCCAAGTTCTTCGCCGCCGGTGACGTCGAGAAGATCGTGTACTGCTCAAGCACCGCAGTCGACAACTGCCGTGACCGGCTTGGCGGCGTCGCCACCGTCGTGGACGCCGGTGACCCTGTCTCCTTCAACACCGTGCTTGCCGACCTCGCCGACCGGGGTGTGCAGTGCGGCGGGCCGTCCGGGTTGGAGACGGGACGACTCGCCGCTACTCGGTGGGTCGGGGGGGTCGCCGGACGGCGTCAGTGCGTGTCGGTGGCGGACTGGACGGCCGTCCGCAGGGCCGTGCGGGTGAGCAGGAGGACGGGACCGTCCGGGTTCTTGCTGTCCCGCACCGCCACCGCACCGGCCACACCCGCCAGCTCGACGCACTCACCGCCGTTGGGCCCGCTGTGTGTGCTCTTGCGCCACTTGGCGTTTGTCAGGTCCATCTCTCCTCGATGACCTTTCGGATCAGTTCACGCGACATCTCCTGTGAGAGCGCCTGAGAACGGAGCTCGAACAAGGTTCGCGCCAGGCTGGACAGATCAGCCGGGTTGTCCGTGGTGATACCTCGGATCGATGTCTCGACGTACGCGATCTCGCTCCGATCCTCCATCGTCGCAACCACAAAGGCGCCTAAGACGCCCTCGTGCTCACCACTAGACAACACTACTTGAACCGTGACGTTGGGCGACAAACTCAGCTCCAGAAGGTGTTCGAGCTGTTCCCGCATCGTCTCGGGCGTCCCCACAGGGTTGTGGAGCACGTGCTCGTCGAGCAGAAGCGCGACGATCGGCGGCGCGGAGTCCTTGTCCGCGGTGAGGATGGCTTGGCGGCTGATGCGAGCGTCTGCGGCCTCTTGGTTGCCTCGTAGTAGCGCCAATGCATAGGCCGGGGTCTGGGCCAGCCCAGGAATCACGGAATGCTGCCAGCAGACCAGCATTGCCGCGTCGACCTCTATCTGAGGCCAGTCGAACCAGATTGGGACCGGGTGCCCATCCTTGTTCAGGTCCTCCCACAGGCTGATGAGGGAGCCGCCCGCTTCCAGGTAGTCGTCCACTGCGACAACGAATGACCGCGTGGCGCGCTTCTTCCCGTTCTCGATGCGGCTGACCTGGGGGCCGCTCACTTTCGTCAGATGAGCGATGGTCTCCTGCTTGACGTCCTTGGCCTCTCGCATCCGGCGCATCTGACGGCCGAAGGCGACGAGGGCGGGCGACTCGCGGGGGCGTTGGCGTCGCGGGGGCATGTTCCTACCTCTCGGCGGAATCTGTCGGGTTGGGAGGTTGACTTACCACTGACTGCCACCTCTCAGCGGTAGGCACATCCTAGCCCGAAAGGTGGCTCACTGTGTGCTGTACGCCACATACAGTGAGGAGATGTCATGGGCCAGGCGGCGACGGAGAACGAGATGGTGGTGAAGCGGGACCTCACGGTCGTCGCGGAGGTACGGCGGTTCGTGCGGCTGGTCGCTGGTCAGTGGGACATGGACGACTTCGTCCCATGCCTGGTGGCCAGCGAGCTGGTCACCAACGCCCTTCGGTACGCGTCCACGTCCGACGACAACGTGACCTTGCGGCTGGGCCGCACCGAGGACGGCGCGCTGTGGATGGAGGTCCAGGACGCCACCTGCGACCTGCCGCGCATCCAGGAAACCGACCCGATCAGCGAGGCGGGCCGGGGCCTTTTCATCGTCGACCAGTTCTGCCGCTGCTGGGGCGTCCGCCCACTGGCCGGCAACGTCGGCAAGGTCGTCTTCGCGGTCATCAACCCGTTGCCGATTCTGTAGTCAGGTGCCGGCATCCCGTTGGCGCGTCGTCGGTGCGGCTCAGGGGCGGGGCGGTCAAGGATGTGGTGTGGCGGTGTTGGGGCGGGCGCCGAGGGTGTCGAAGAGCAGGTTCAGGCCCTCGCCCATCGTCGGGTGGGCCAGGACGGCGTCGCGGACGCTCTGGTAGGGCAGCCCACCCATCATCGCCATCTGCACCGCGGAGATGACCTCGCCCGCGTTGTGCCCAAGCAAGGCGGCGCCCAGGATCGCGTCCGAATCGGCGTCGACCACCGCCTTCCACACGCCGGTCTGGTCGTGCAGCGTCTTGGCCCGCGGGATCGCGGAGACGGCGATCTTCGCCACGGTGACCCGGTGACCGGCGGCGCGTGCCTCGGCCTCGGTCATTCCGACCCGGGCCAGCTCCGGCGTGATGAAGACGGTGTAAGGCACCAGACGGCCGGCGGTGGAGGCGTCCGCGCCGGTCAGGTTGGCGCGCAGGACGCGGAAGTCGTGCCACGACGCGTGGGTGAACTGCGGGCTGCCGGCGACGTCACCGGCGGCCCAGACGTGCTCGGCGCTGGTGCGCAGGCGGTCGTCCACCTCCACGAAGCCGCGGCCGGTCAGCCGTACCCCGGCGGCCTCCAGGCCGAGCTCCGCGGTCACCGGTGCGCGCCCGGTGGCGACCAGCAGCTCGTCGCCTTCCAGCACGGATCCGTCCTCAAGGGTGAGGGTGACCGGCCCGTGGCCGGGTTCGCGCCGCACCGACGCGGCGCGTACCCCCGTGCGCACCTCGACGCCCTGCCCACTGAGGATCTGGGCCACCTCGCCGGCGATGTCGCCGTCCTCCCGGGGCAGTACCTGGGACGGGCCTTGGACCAGCACGACCTTGCTGCCGAAGTGGGCGAACATCGACGCGAACTCGCACCCCACGTACCCGCCGCCCAGGATCAGCAGCGTCGCCGGGAGCCGGGTGAGCCGCAGGATGGTCTCCGAGGTCCAGACCTCCGACTCGGCGACACCGGGCACGTCGGGGAGGGCCGGTGTGGTGCCGGTATTGAGCACCACGTCCTTTCCCCGGACCAACCGGAGCGCACCGTCGCCGGTCGCGATCTGCACGGTGCGAGGTGCGACGAAACGGGCGGTGCCCATGATGAAGTCCATGCCGGAGTCCTGGAACATGGTCCGGTGGGCGTCCACCATCCCGCCGACCACCGACTCCTTGTGGCGGCGCAGGGCGTCCAGAACGACCGTGGGCTCGCCGTCGAGCTCCACGCCCATGACGCCGGCGTGCCGGGCCGCCGCGATCGCGCGGGCGGAACCGACCAGGGCCTTCGTCGGAATGCACGCGACGTTGATGCAGGTGCCGCCGATCTTGTCCCGTTCCACCATCGCCACGGACCAGCCGGCCTTGGCCCGGTCCATCGCCAGTGACTTGCCGGCCTTGCCCCCGCCGACCACCAGCAGGTCCACGTCCTCGGGCTCGCCGTGCGCCATGTTGCCTCCCGTGAGTTCTTCGACGACCGTAACGCGACCGAGCCCCCTCCCCATCAGGCCCAATGCCAAGCAGGCGGACGCCGGAAGTCGTGGCATATCGCTACGCTCAGGCACCATTCGCTTCTCATCTGTCGTGCTATTGCACTAGAGTCCCGTGCCCAAGCGGGTTTCGGGCGGTCTGCCCCTCTCGTCCGCTCCCGGAACGGTTGCTCCCACGGCCACCTCGCGAGGAGGTCACATGCACGGGGACCTGGAAACCCTCTACGACGCCCACGCCCACCGTCTGTACGCGCACTGCTGGTCGCTGCTGGGCGACCGCGGTGCCGCCGACGCTCTGAGAGAAACGCTCACGAGGGCGGTGCGGCAGCCTCCGCGCGGTGAGACGGTGCTGTGGCTGCACCACCTGGCCCACACGGTCTGCGCTGAGCAAGGGGCGTTCGGCCGCCAGGGCCGTCCCGTCTTCGCTCAGGCGGCCATCGACCCGCTGCTGGACGGCATCGGCAGCCTGTCCGCCGGCCACCGCGAGGTTCTGCTGCTGTCCGCGGGCAAGTGGCTGGAGGTCCGCGACATCGCCGGCGTCCTGCGCATCTCGCCGGACAGCGTGCACGAGCTCCTCCACCAGGCGCGCACCGCGCTGGAACGTTTCGTCCTGGACGTTCTCATCCGCGGAACCGCCGATCCCGCCAAGCACATGGACGTCATCTCGGCGTTCGAAAAGGGACGGCTCCCGCACCTGCTGGCCCGCCGCGCCCCCACCTGGGCGCCCGCCCCGCTGCGCGACCGGGTGCTGGCCGCCGCCGACCGCGAGCGCGACGAGTTCGGCCCCGCATCCGCGGAGGCCGCCGCGGCGGACGGCCCGCTCGTAGTGATCGACTCCGGTCCCGAGTCCGCCGCCTCGGCACGCAAGCGCCCCAGCCGCCGCAAGGCCGTCCTCAAGGGCGTCGGAGGCGTGACCGGGGTGGCCGCCACGGTCGCGGCCGGCCTGATGATGACGTGGCCGTCCCCCGGCGGCGGCACGATGGGCGCCCTGGGGCCGCACGAGAGCACCACCCGGCCGGGGCCCGTCCCGACGAGCGGCGTCACCGAGGAGCCGGGCGCCTCGGAGAGTCCGGCCGCCGGGCGGAACGAGGCCGCCCCGGCGCCGACTCCGACGACGAAGGAGCGGGCCCCCGTCACCGAGGAGCCCTCGCTTTCGGGCGGCGGTACGGCCGGCCCGACGACGGCGCCGGAGCGCGACGCCCCGTCCACGTCCTCCCCCACCCCGCCGACCTCGCGTCAGGAGACGCCTCCGCCCACGCAGGAGTCGCCAGAGCCGCAGCCGGACAGGCGGTCGCGCACCGACGACGGCCCACTCGATCCCATCACCGACATCGTCGGACACCTCACCTCCCCGCTCCTCGGGGGGCTGGCGGGCGGCTGAGCCGAACCGGCGGCCCGTACGGCCCGCGACAGGTGCGGCACCGGGAGGCCGCGCCGTGCGGAGGCGGTCGCCGTCGGCGGTTCCGGTGCGCTTTCCGGGGAGTCACGTGTCGCCGCCCAGCAGGTGGCGCCCCCGGGCGGTCAGGCGGTGCACGACGTGGGCGCCGTCTCGTTCGCTGCCGACCAGGCCAGCGTCCCGCAGGACCTTCAGGTGGCCGCTGACCGTGGATGCGGGCATGCCGAGGCGTGAGGCGATGGCGCCGGTGGTGAACGTGACGGTCAGGGCGCCGAGCACGCGGGCGCGGCCGGTGCCGAGGAGGGCGGCGAGCGCGTCCGCGTGGCGGGAGGCGTCCCGTTGCTCCCGCGGCCGGCCGCGGATCGGGTAGACGACGACCGGTGGCAGGCCGGGGTCGGCGATGGCGATCGGCGCGGTGTGGCAGAAGTAGGACGGGACCAGCCGGACGCCCCGTCCCCTCAGGTGGAGATCGGCGTTCACCGGGTACGGCGCGGTGAGCACCGGGTCCCGCCACGCGAACGGCGCCAGTGTCTCCAGCACCGCCACCGTGCCGCCCGCGGGCCTCGCCGTCCGGTGGTCCCAGTCCGCGGCGACGGTGGCCTCGACCTCGCTCCAGTCCGGAGCGATCAGCCGGGTGTGGAGGCGCAGGACCGCGTCCGCGACCTGGTCGAGGAGGGCCCGGTCGCCCGAGGCGAGCCGCCGGGTCCATCCGGGCATCGTCCGGTACCGGGCCGCCTCGCGCAGCTCACGGGACAGCCGGGCCTCGGATGTGACCCGCAGGGTGCGCAGGGCCGCCGCCATCCCGTCCTCCGACTCGGCGGGGGTCAGGAAGTCGGGGAAGTACGCGGCGTCGGCGGGCGCCAGATCCCGTAGCAGCCGGCAGGCCGCGCGCAGTTCGCCGTCCTGCAGCCGCTTGACCGCCCGGCTCCGCCAGGGGCGCAGCCGCGCGGGAAGCCGCCGCACGGACGTGGTGAGGACGTGGAGCCCGAGGAACGCCTCCCACATCGGGTCTGCGGTCCTCGCCAGCCGCACGTGCCGAAAGTCGCGGTCGCTGAAATGGATACGCAGGACGCCGCCCATTGCAGAAGATTAACCGCGGCCGCCACCAGGGGATTTCGACCGAGCCCGAATACCTCTGTTGCCTTCCGTTCATCTTGGACTTACCGTCCAGTAGCGCGGAACCCGCTCCCGTCGGAGCAGAACCCACCCCGGAGGTTCGGTTGAGCCAGTCGCATGTTTCCCGCCGCCGTGTCCTGAAGACCGCGGGCGGCATGGCCGCCGCCCTCGCGGCCGGCGGCGCCGGCGCCCTCGCATCGGCCTCGGCGGCCCACGCCGCCGGTGACGGCTTCGGTCTGCGGATCGTCGACCGCAACGAGAACGACCCCCGCATGAAGTACTTCCGCTTCGCCACCGACGCGATCGGATGGGACCCCGGAGTCAACGTCCTGCTCCCCGACGACTACTCCAGCGGACGGCGCTACCCCGTCCTGTACCTCCTCCACGGCGGCGGCCTCGACCAGGACTTCATCACCTTCGACCGCTGGGGCATCCGTGCCCTGACCGCGGGCAAGCCCATCATCGTGGTCATGCCCGACGGCGGGCACACCGGCTGGTACAGCAACCCCGTCTCCTCCAACACCGGCCCCCGCAACTGGGAGACGTTCCACATCGCCCAGCTCCTGCCCTGGATCGACGCGAACTTCCGCACCTTCGCCGAGTACGACGGACGCGCGGTGGCCGGGTTCTCCATGGGCGGCTTCGGCGCGCTGAAGTACACGGCCAAGTACTACGGCCACTTCGCCTCCGTCAGCTCCCACTCCGGCCCCGCGAGCCTCCGCCGCGACCAGGGGCTGGTCGTGCACTGGGCCAACGTCACCTCCGCCGCCGTCGACCTCGCCGGCGGCACGGTGTACGGCGCGCCCCTGTGGGACGAGGCCAGGGTCACCGCGGACAACCCCGTCCAGCGCGTCCCCAGCTACCACAACAAGCGGATCTTCCTGGTCGCCGGAACCAGTCCCGACCCGGTGAACTGGGCCGAGTGGGTCACCGAGAGGGAGGTGCTCGCCGGTCAGCGCGAGTTCCGCGCCCGCCTCGGCGAGGCCGGCATCCCCCACGAGTGGCACGAGGAACCCGGCGGGCACGTCTTCCGCACCGAGATGTTCCGCCGCGACCTCGACGGCGTCATCGGCCGCCTCCGCAAGGCGTGACCGGGGGCCTGCGGCGTGCCGCGCTTCTTGGCTGCTGAGAAAAGAGGCGGCACGCCGCAGGAGTTCAGGCCCAGGCGCGGACGACGTCGTCGACCGTGTCGACCTGGCCGAAGATGAAGCCGATGCCGGTCAGGGCGTAGTCGTGGCGGGCCTTGTCGAATTCGGCGGTCGCGTCGCTGACCACGTGGGTGAGGTAGTCCCGCTGGCCCGCGTCGCGCGCGGTCGTCTCGACGCAGATGTTCGTGGTCACGCCGCAGAGGACCAGCGAGCGGATGCCGAGGCCGGTGAGGACCGGCTCCAAGCGGGTGCCGTAGAAGGCGCTGGGCCGGGACTTGTCGATGACGACCTCGCCCTCGGCGGGCGCCAGCTCATCGATGATCTCGGCGTCCCAGCTGCCCGCCGCGAGCGCGCCGACCTCCTTCATCGCCGGGACGATGTGGTTGGGCACCACACCCCCGTCCGTGTAGTCGGGCTGGAAGACGTACTGGGTGTAGATCACCGGGACGCCGGACGCGCGGGCCGCGTCGATCAGGGTGCGGCAGCCCGGGATCGCGGCTCGGAGCTCTTCGTGCGGCAGGCCCATCGCGGCCATGGAGCCCTTGGCCTCGGTGAAGCTGTTCTGCATGTCGATGACCAGCAGCGCGGTGTTCTCTCGTGTGATGTCCAACGGGGAACCTCCCGACTCAGTAGCTTCTCGGCAGGCCGAGCGACTCGCCGAGGATGTTGCGGATCATGTCGTTGCTCACGGGACTGAACAGCTGAAGCCGGGCGTCCCGGAAGTACATCTGCATCGCGGACTCCTCGGCGAGGCCCTGCGCCGCCATCGCGCGCATGCCGCGGTCGACGATGCGGGCCGTCGACTCGGCGGCGACGAGCTTGGCCATCGCGGTGAGCGCGGTCGACGGGCGGCCGTCCTCGATGGAGCGGACGGCGGTGCCGACCAGGGCGCGGGACGCCGACAGGTCGGCGATCGAGTCGGCGGCGGCGTGCTGGAGGGCCTGGAACCGGCCGATCGCGCCGCCGAACGCCTCGCGTTCGCGGAGGTGGGTCAGGTGGAGGTCGAGGGCGGCGCGTCCGATGCCCAGGCTGATGCCGGCGGCGAGGACGCGTTCCACGTCGAGGGTCCGGCCGAGGAGCGACATGCCGCGGCCGCGTTCGCCGACGAGGTTCTCCAGCGGGGCGGTCGCGTCGTCGAAGTAGATCTCGCAGGTGCCGGCGGCGCGCATCCCGGCGAGGTGGACGCGGCGGACGGTGACGCCCGGCCGGTCGAGCGGGACGGCGATCACGCTGAGGCCGCGGGACCGCCTGCCCTCCTCGGGCGGGTCGGTGCGGCAGAGGACGAACGCGATCTCGGCCTTGTGGGCGAGGGAGATCCAGAGCTTCTGTCCGCGCAGCACCCAGCGGCCGTCCTCGACGCGGGCGGACGTGCGGAGGTTCAGCAGGTCGGTGCCGACGTCGGGTTCGCTCATCCCGAACGAGCAGATCATCTTGCCGGACGCGATGTCCGGCAGCCAGGCGGCGGCGGTGCCGCCGTCGTCGCCCAGCATCCGCATGGCCATGCCGCAGGTGACGTAGTCGACGGCGAGGCCGGGCAGGACGCGGGCGATCTCCTCGGTGACGGCGACCGCGTCGCCCGCGGTGCCGCCGGTTCCGCCGGCCTGCTCGTCGCCGCCGAGGCCGAGGAGGCCGGCGTCGCCGAGCGCCGACCAGGCGCCGGAGGCGAACAGGCCGTCGCGGTCCACGGCGAGCGCCCGGTCCGGGGGGAGTTCCCTGGCGAGCAGCGATTCGACCAGGTCGCGCAGGTCGCCGCGCTCGGCGCTCTCCTCGAACGGCCTCGTGCTGAGCACGACCCTCCCTCCCCCGAGTCAACGATAAATCTGATGTATCGCCAACCGCATGTCAAGCGTCCGTGGTGCGGCCTTTGCCCACTACACAGGCCCGCAGGCGTGCGACTCCACGTCCATTGACAGTACCTCATCCCGCCGGGATATTCTTATGTCTGATGTATTCGGACCGAGAGGGGTGCGGGTGCCGCGCGAGGTGACGATCGTCAACGCTTCAGACGTCCCGTGGGTGAACGGCCGGGACGTGTACGACTCGATGGAGCCCGCCTTCCGGGAGAACCTCGGAGACCCCGGACGGGTCGGCGAACTGCTCTCGCGCTACTGGATGCGATCTCTCTGGCTCGACCCGGCGACATCGCGCCGCATCGACCACGTCCGCACGGAACCGGGCTACCGCGACCTGTGCGAGGCGTACCACGACAGCGTGGAGGAGGCCCTGTTCCTCCGCGGCCGGGTGAAGCTCACCGCCGAGGGGGACTTCGAGGCCGGCGACTACTTCTGGCGCCCGCCCGGCTGGGTGCACTCGGCCACCTCCGACGAGGGCTTCGAATGCCTTCTGATGATGGAGGGCGAGTCGGCCTCCGACGGCAGCGGCCGCGTCTCCCGGGTGGTGCGCCCGGACGAGGAGGCGGGGCGCCATGCGCGTTCCGGCGCGTCCGACCCGATCGGCCCGCGCGGTTACGTGCGCAGGAAGGAGGGGCGGTTCATGGTGTGGCGTGACCACGACGACGCGGAGACGCGGCTCGCCGGACCCGGTGTCCCGGGTCTGAGGTCGAAGGTGCTGAGCAGCAACGCGTCCGCGGTGGGCGTCTCGGTCCTCGTCGACGTGCCGCCCGGGTGGTCGCAGCCCGTCCCCGCCGCCGGCCACGAGCGGTTCCTGATTCTGACGGAGGGCACGGCCACGGTCGACGGCATCGTGCTGGAGCCCTGTTCGCTGATCGAGATCCCGGCCGGGGTGGACGGCCCTTCGGTCACGACCGGACCCGGTGCGCGGTTCCTGGTGAAGGTGGGTGCGTCTTGACGACCAAGGGCGGCTACGCCGACACCGACTGGGGGCAGGTCCACTACCGGATCAGCGGCGACTCCGGCCCCTGGATCGGGCTGTTCCACGAGTCGCCCCTCTCGTCCCGGGTCTACGAGGACGTCCTGTCCGCGCTCGGCCGGCATGCCCGTGCCGTCGCGTTCGACACCCCGGGCTACGGCGCCTCCGACCCGCCGCCGGGGCCCGGGTTCGAGATCCCCGACTACGCCCGGATGCTCGCGCAGGCGGCCGCCGGGATCGGGATGGAACGTCCCGTTCTCGGCGGCGTCCACAGCGGGGCGTCGATCGCGATCGCGACCGCCGTCCACCTGCCGTCCTCGGGGCTGATGCTGAGCGGTGTCCCGCTGTTCGACGAGGAGGAGCGGGCCGGGTTCCTCGCGAACTGGACGCCCGACGCGCCCATCGACGACCAGGGTTCCCAGTTCACCTGGGCGGTCGAGCGCTACCTGCGCACCTGGGGGCCGGACGTCCCGCAGGGCATGCTGCACCTGGCCGTGTCCGAGATGATGCGCGCCGCGAAGCGCTACAAGTGGGGCTACCAGGCGGCGTTCCGCTACGACCCGTCCGATGCGCTGGCGGCGGCGGACGTCCCGGTTCTTCTGCTCGACGCCGAGTTCGACCTGCTCGCCCCCAAGGACGCGCTCGCCATGGAGCTGGCGCGCGACGCGCGGCTCGTCGTCCTGCCCGGCCTGCGCGGCCAGCCGCACCTGCGCGCCCCGGACGACTTCGCCGCGGCGCTGCTGGAGTTCGTCCGAGAAGTCACCGATCCGGAAGGGGATCCACGCTCATGACCAAGGTCGACGTGAAGGTGGCCGACACGGTCATGACCATCACGCTGAACGATCCGGAGCGGATGAACAGCCTGTCGCCCGCCACCCTCGACGGCCTGGACGCCGCCCTGGACGCCGCCGAGCGGGACGACTCCCTGACCTCCCTGGTGATCACCGGGACGGGACGGGCGTTCTGCGTCGGGATGGACATCGGCTTCCTCGGCGAGTGCTTCGCCGACCCGCCCGGGGTGTTCCTGCCGTTCATCCGCCGCCTCCACGCGTTCCTCGACCGGCTGGAGGCGTTCCCGCTGCCGAGCGTCGCCGCGATCAACGGCCTCGCCCGCGCGGGCGGCTTCGAGCTGCTGCTGGCCTGCGACTTCGTCATCGCGGCCGACGAGGCGAAGGTCGGTGACACCCACAGCGACTTCGGGATCGTGCCGGGCGCCGGCGCGTCCCAGCGCGCCCCGCGCAAGATCGGCGACCAGCGCGCCCGTGCGCTGCTGCTCGCCGGCCACTGGCTCACCGGGCCCGAGATGGTCGACTGGGGCCTCGCGCTCTCCAGCGTCCCGGCGGCGGAGCTGCCGGACGAGGTGGCCCGGCTCACCGGCTCGCTCGGCAACCGCTCGCGGGCGGTCACCGCGATCATCAAGCGGCTCCTGAACGCCGCGCCGGACGTGACGCTCGCCGAGGGGCTGCGCCTGGAGCGCGAGCTGTTCACCCGCTTCCACGAGGAGGTCGCGGACGCGGACGAGGGGTACCGCGCCTACGTGGAGAAGCGCCGCCCCGTCTGGAACAGCCGATGACGGACGAAACGTTCGACGGCGAGACGGCCACGACGCCGTCGGTGGAGGTGACCCAGCCCCTCATCGACGGGCTCGTCGGCCTCGGCGGCTACACCCATCCGCTGTTCAATCCCGATGCGCGGGAATGGTCCGAGGGGGTCCGCGCGCCGATGCCGGGCCAGGGCATCCTGCTGCTGATGGGCGGCCTGGTGGAGCAGTCGGGGCTGCTCGACCGGGCGATCGCGCTGATCGAGCTGCGTGAGGTGCGGTTCCTGAAGATGCTCAAGGCCGGGGCGACGCTGCGGGTGCGGCTCACGCCCGGCGCGTCCCGGGAGACGGGGAGCGGCAAGATCGTCCAGCGGTACCGGTGGACGGCGGTGGACGGCGAGGACGACCCGGTCGTCGAGGCCGTCGCCGTCATGCTCCTGCGCCCGGACGAAGGCGAGTAGATAGGCGAGTGGACCCGGCGGGCGGGGGCCGCCTCCGGCTGAGCCCCGCGCGCAAGGCCAAGGGTAAAGGTCAGACTTTTTTGTCGCCGGACCCTTGAAACCCTTGCGCACCCGTGGGGATTCCGCTTACCGTAACGGCGTTCCGGAAAGTTCGGGAGGGGCGAGGGCATGAGTCAGACCGAGACGGCCGGGGAGACCGCCTACCGGGCGCTCGCCCTGCAGACGCGGACGCGGGCCGTCAACGGCCTGTCCCCGGCCGAGGCGCGCGAGACGATGGCCGCGTCCATCGCCCGGATCGGCGGCGAGGTCGCCGCCGCCGCGCGGTGGGTCGGCCCCGACCTCCGGCTGGTCGTGCTGCCCGAGTACGTGCTCAGCGGCTTCCCGATGGGCGAGCCCGTCGAGCGCTGGCGCGACATGGCGGCGCTCGCCCCGGACGGCCCCGAGTACGAGGCCCTCGCCGCCGTGGCAGCCCGCGAGGGGCTGTTCCTGTCCGGGAACGCCTACGAGTCCGATCCGAACTTCCCCGGCCTGTACTTCCAGGCGTCCTTCGTGATCGACCCGTCCGGTGAGGTGGTGCTGCGCTACCGCCGCCTGCACTCGCTGTACTCGCCGTCCCCGTACGACGTGTGGGACCGCTACCTGGACCTTTACGGCATGGACGCGGTGCTCCCCGTCGCCCGCACCGAGATCGGGAACCTGGCCTGCATCGCCTCGGAGGAGATCCTCTACCCCGAACTCGCCCGCGCGCTCGCGCTGCGCGGCGCCGAGGTGTTCTGCCACTCGACGTCCGAGGTCACCAGCCCCGCGCTGACCCCGAAGGAGATCGGCCGGCGCGCCCGCGCGGTCGAGAACCTGGCCTATGTCGTCTCGGCCAACAGCGGGGGGTTGCACGGCATACCCATTCCGGGCGACTCGACGTCCGGCGGATCGAAGATCGTCGACTTCGAGGGGCGGGTGCTGGTGGAGGCCGCGGGCGGGGAGAGCGTCGTCGCCTACGCGGAACTCGACCTGGCCGCGCTGCGCCGCAACCGGGCCCGTCCCGGAATGGGCAACCTGCTGTCGCGCGTCAAACCGGGCCTGTGGGCGGACGAGTACGCCCGGCACGACGTCGAGCGGCCGAACGGGCTGGACGGACGTCCGCCCGAACGGTCCTGGTTCACCCGCAGGCAGCAGGAGTCGATCGACCGCCTCACCGGCCCCGCCTGACCGGTCGTCCACAATGACCCGTCCCGCCGACACGGCCTGCACGAAGGGAACACGATGGGAACGATCCGCGATGAGATGCCGCTGCTCGCCCGGCACGTGGGCAAGTGGAAGGGCACCTACACCTACGTCGACGCCGGCGGCGCCGTCACGGACCGGCACGAGTCGCTGCTGACCTGCACCCTGCCCGAGGACGGCGACTACGACTACCACCAGGTCAACGAGTACACCTGGGCCGACGGACGCACCGAGACGCGGGTGTTCCCCGGCGTCTACCAGGGGAACGGACACTGCACGTTCGACACCGAGCGGCTGCGGGGCGAGTTCTGGGAGCTGGACGAGCGGGTGATCTACCTGAACTGGATCTACAAGGCGGAGGGGGAGGACCTGCGGCTGTTCGAGCTGATCCACCTGAGCGAGGACGGCGGCAAGCGCAACCGCGTGTGGCAGTGGATCAGGGACGGCGTCTGCTTCCAGCGCACCCTCATCAACGAGGTCAAACTCGGCTGAGGGACGGCCGGGACGGACGCAGGGTGTTATACGTCTGACTTTCTCGGCGGCAGGCATTGACTCGCCGCGCGGGGGCGCGGCAAGCTCTGGCGTAGAGCAAGATGGAACACGATTCCGATGAACGGAACAGGGAGGTGGGCGTCGTGGCACTGCTTCCCGGCGGCGCGTCGCTCTCGATGGCCGGCGGCGTCCGCGAGTTCGCCGCGTCCACGCCGAACGCCGCCGCCGTCATCGACGGCGACCGGAGCCTCACCTACCGGGCCCTGGACGAGCGGGCGAGCCGGCTGGCCCAGTTCCTCCTCGCGCGGGGGCTGAGGCCCGGTGACAGCGTCGCCGTCCGGCTCGGCAACCGGCTGGAATACCCCGAGATCATCGCGGGGGCGGCCAAGGCCGGGCTGGTGCTCGTCCCCGTCGGGACCAGGCTCACCGAGGCCGAAACGTCCTACATCCTGGAGCACTCGGGCGCCCGTGCCCATATCTCCGACACCGAACCGCCGGTCCCGGTCGACGTCGTCCTGCAGATCGACGCGACGGGCACCGCCTCCTACGAGAAGGCCCTGGAGTCGGTGCCGGCCACCGACCCCGCGGTCTCCGTCGACGAGAACGAGCCCTGCTGCCTGTACTACACGTCCGGCACGACCGGGAAGCCCAAGGGGGTCCTCAGCAGCCACCGCGCCCGGACCCTCATGTGCTACCTGTCCGCCATGGAATGGGGCCTGGGCGCCCGCCGCGTCAGCCTCGCCGTCGCGCCGATGTACCACGGCGCCGGGATGGTCTTCGACTACGCGCCCGTCGTCACCGGCGGCACCGTGGTCATGCTGCCCAAGTGGGACCCCGAGCACATGCTCGCCCTCGCCGAGAAGCACCGCGCCCAGTCGGCGTTCCTCGTCCCGACGCACGCGCAGACCCTCCGCGCGTCCGGCGCCCTCGGCCGCCATGACGCGTCCAGCCTCGACACCCTCTACTTCAACGCCGCGGCGCTGCCCGCCGTCCTGAAGGACTGGGTCATGGAGGCGTTCCCGCACGCGGGCGTCCACGAACTGTACGGCTCCACCGAGGCGGGCATCGTCACCAACTGCCGCCCCGACGACGCCGACCGCACCGGATCGGTCGGCCTGCCCTGGTACATGACCGAGGTCCGCGTCGTGGACGACGCGGGCGACCCCGTAGGGCCGGGCGAGCGCGGCGAACTGTTCAGCCGCTCCCCGTTCCTCATGAACGGCTACCTGCGCGACGACGCCGCCACCGACGGCTGCACGACCCCCGACGGCTTCCTCACCAGCGGCGACATCGTCGTCCGCGACGAGGACGGGTTCATCTACGTGGTGGACCGCAAGAAGGACATGATCATCTCCGGCGGGACCAACATCGCGCCCCGCGAGGTCGAGGACGTCATCGCGGTGTTCCCCGGCGTCGCCGACTGCGCCGTCGTCGGGCTGCCGGACGAGCAGTGGGGTGAGCGGGTCGCCGCGTACGTCGTCGCCATGCCCGGCGCGTCGATCGACGCGGACGCGCTTGAAGCGCACTGCCGCGAACGGCTGTCCGGGCCGAAGGTGCCGCGCAGCGTCGAGTTCCTGCCGGCCCTTCCCCGCAATGCCGCCGGCAAGGTCCTCAAGCGCGAACTCCGCAACGGCTGACCCCCCGCCCCCATCCAGTTGAGAGAGGTGCCCATATGCGTCCCCATGTCGAACTGATCCAGGAGAACGACTACATCTGGCACGCCGCCGAGCTGGTCGGAGGTGAGGGCCGCGCCAGCGAACGCCGGCTCTCGGTCGACGAGGAGGACGGCTCCTGCTCGCTCCGGATCGCCTTCCACACCGACTGGGGCCGCGGGCCGGGCATCCACCACGCCAACACCGAGTACTACGTGCTCGAAGGGTCGATGACCTACAACGGCAAGCAGATCGGCGAGGGCGGCTACGTGTACGCGCCCAAGGGCGTCCCCACCGAAGCCATCACGTTCAGCGAGGGCACCCGGATCCTGCACTACCGCGAGTACGGCGACGCCGGTTTCGACGCCGTCGAGAACACGAAGGCCCCCCGCTGGAAGGACGCCCGCGAGGACGTCATCGTCATGGACTCCGAGGCCATGAAGTGGGACGCGGTGCCCAACCCCGGCCCCATGCCCGGCCTGTTCATCAAGTACCTGCACGTCGACCCGCAGACCGGCTTCTACACCCGGCTCGTCCACGCCCAGGAGGGCTGGACGGACCACCGCCTCGCGCACCACCCGTGCTACGAGGAGGCGTACACCGTCCAGGGGCACATGGAGTACAACTTCGGCACCCTGGACCTCGGCACCTACTTCTTCCGCCCCGCCCGCGTGAAGCACGGACACTTCACCAGCATGGAGGGCGGCGCGACGTGGCTGCTGCGCTCCGACGGCGAGCTTTTCAACTGGTACACGCAGAGCGAATGGGTCCGCTGGGGCGGCGAGGCCATCAACTGGGGCCCCGGCGAGGGCCGGCTGCGCTGGTCGATGTCCACCCACGACATGGGCGCCGGGTCCCCCGGCCGCAGCGAGCGCGACCTGACCGACCTGCGCGCGTCCGTCAAGTACCAGCGCGAACAGGGCCAGATCGACGAGCCGTTCGTCCAGCACGGGACGGGCACCGACAAGAGCCTCCTCGCCATCGCCAAGGCCATGGACGCCGCCCGCCTCCAGGGAGGCCACGGCGACCATGACCACGAGCACGACCATGACCATGACCACGAGCACGCCCCGGTGAGCGCCGACTGGGGCGCGGACCCGGCCTCCCTCGAACACCCCGACGAGCGCACCGACGACCTCGCCTACGTCTGGGGCGCCGGCCGCAACTGGAACAAGGGCGACCCGATCCCCGCCCCGATCCTGTCCAGCCGCCCCGTCCGCAGCCGCAGCGCCGGCCGCTGGAACGGCGACGGCATGTAACACCCGCCACGGCAGAGTGCCCCGGACCTACCGGCCCGGGGCACTTTCACGTCGACTTACGGTGAACGGATCCGCGTTCCGGCGGTCAACAGCCCGACGGTGCGAGGTTTTGGCGACGGACGGGGGCCGCCCTGACATGTTCTCACCGTCACACCGTCAGGCGGCGGAGTCGCCGCCCAGGTAGAGGGATTTGACCATGGGGTCGGCTTCTACCTCGGCCGCCGTTCCGGAAAGGCCGATGCGGCCCCTTTCCAGGACATAGGCGCGGTCGGCCAGGCGGAGGGCGATGAGCGCCAGTTGTTCCACCAGCAGCACGGAAATGCCGCGTTCGGCATGCAGGCGCTTGATGTAGGAGAACAGTTCGGCGGCCTTCAGCGGGGCCAGGCCGAGGGACGGTTCGTCCAGGACGAGGAGCTTCGGGTCGCTCATCAGCGCTCGGGCGATGGCGAGCATCTGCGCCTCGCCGCCGGAGAGCGTGCCGGCGGCCTGGTCGCGGCGTTCGGCCAGGACGGGGAACAGCTCCAGCGCCTCGTCCATGAGCTTCTGGGTGCGGGCGCGGCTGCGGCGCAGGGGGAAGCCGCCGAGCTGGAGGTTCTCCAGCACCGTGTGGTCGGGGAAGATCCGCCGCCCCTCGGGGACGTGGCCGATGCCGAGGCCCACGCGACGCCACCCGGGGACGCGGGTGATGTCCCCGCCCGCGAACGACACGGCGCCGGCGGACGGTTTCAGCAGGCCCGACAGCACCTTCAGCGTCGTGCTCTTGCCTGCGCCGTTCGGGCCGAGGAGAACGACGAACTCGCCCTCGCCCACCGTCACGGCCACGTCGTCCAGGACCCGGACGCCCCCGTATCCGGCGCGTATCCCGGTCATCTCCAGCAGGGCGGTCAATTCAGGTCCTCCACCAGGTCGGGGCGGCCCAGGTAGGCGTCCAGCACCGCCGGGTCGGCGCGGACCTCGGCGGGCGGGCCGCAGGCGATCACCTTGCCGCTGTCGATGACGGTGAGCCGGTCGCAGACGTCCATGACGAAGTCCATGTTGTGCTCGATCAGCACGACGGCGAGGCCGTGGTCGCGGAACGCGCGGCACAGCCGGGCGAGCGCGTCGATCTCGGCGGGGACGAGTCCGGTGGCGGGCTCGTCCAGGATCAGCACGCGGGGCCCGGACGCGACCGCGCGCACCACCTCCAGCAGGCGTTTCTGGCCGTGCGACAGGGACCCGGCGAGCTGCGCGGCCCGTCCCGACAGGCCGGCGAACGCGAGGAGGTTGGCGGCCTCCGCGCGGGACACGGCCTCGCGGCGCCGGTACCGGGGCAGCCGCAGGATCGCCGACACCGCGCCGTACTTCTCCCGCCGGCGCATCCCTGCGAGGACGTTGTCGAGGACGCTCTGCTGCTCGAACAGATGCGGTGCCTGGAAGACGCGGGTGACGCCCTGCTCGGCGACCGCGAAGGGCCGGCCGGGGGCCGGTTCGCCGCAGATCAGGACATCTCCGGCGTCCACTTTGTGGAACCGGGTGAGGCAGGCGACGGTGGTCGACTTGCCGGAGCCGTTCGGGCCGATGATGCCGTGCACGCTGCCCGCGGCGACGGAGACGTCCACGCCGTCGACGGCCTTGACGCCGCCGAAGTGCTTGACGAGCCCGCGTCCCTGCAGCGCCGGGACGTCCGGGTCGACCGCGCCGGGCAGCACCGACGCGGGCAGCGCGCCGAACGGCTCGCGGTCCTCGCCTTCGGGGGGACGGCCGAGCCTGCTGCCGCGCCAGGTGCCGACGATCCCCTTCGGGATGAGCATCATGGCGAGGAGCAGTGTGCAGCCGAGGAAGAGCGTGGTGTAGCGGGCGTGATCCTTGATCAGTTCGACGACGATGGCGATGACCGCGACGCCGAGCACCGGGCCGGCCAGGGTGCCGATCCCGCCGAGGAACAGGCCGACGAAGAACACCAGGCCGTTGTCCAGGATCCCCACGTCCGGGTTGATGAATCCGAGCTGCAGCGCGTAGAGGCTGCCGGACAGCCCGGCGATCGCGCCGGAGAGGGTGAAGATCAGCGTCTTGGTGCGGGTCGGCCTGATGCCCATGGCCGCCGCGGTGTCGGGGCTCTCCTTGACCGCCATCACGGCGCGTCCGACGCCGCTGCGGACCACGTTGCGCTGGACGATGTAGACCAGCGCCGCCACGGCGAGCGTCACGTAGTAGAACTGGGTCTTGGTCAGCCCGCCGGGGGCGACCCCGACGATGCCGGTGACGCCGCCGGTGACCGACTCCCAGGCATTGCCGCCCTCGACCACGATGAGGTTGGCGGCGAGGGTGATCATGCCGAAGTACAGGTAGGTGGCGCGCAGGCTGACGGCGAGCACCAGGGCCGAGAAGACGGCGCCGAGCAGCATCGCCAGCGCGACCCCCGCGAACCACGGCAGCCCCTGCTTCACCGTCATGTAGGCGACGGCGTAGCCGCCCAGCAACTGCATGCCCGTGTGCATCATCGACAGCAGCCCGCCGTACCCCATCGACATGTTCAGCGAGATCGTCAGGATCGCGCTGATCGCGGCGGACGCCACGAGGCCGTTGTAGTACGAGGCGTTGTAGCTGTAGAAGTCCGTGATCGCCGGCCAGGCGAGCAGCACCGCCGCGGCGACCGCGGTCAGCGCCGCGGGCAGCCACCGCAGCGCGGCGTGCAGGACCTGGGTGCGGGCCGGCGCCTTCGCCGATGCGCTCATCAGTGCGCCTCCATGGGCTTGCCGAACAGACCGGACGGGAACGCGACCAGGATCAGCGCCAGCAACCCGAAGACGACGAAGTCGCCGGCCGTGGCGCCGGCCAGGTTGCGGACGACCGCGTCCAGCAGCCCGACGAGCAGGCCGCCCGCCAATGCGCCGCGCGGCGAGCCGACCCCGCCGATCACCGCGGCGGTGAACCCCTTGATGGTGAACACCAGCCCGGACGTCGGCCCGATGAACAGGATGGGCGCGGCCAGCGCGCCCGCGAACGCGCAGATCACCGCGGCGATCACGAAGCTGAGCAGGATGACGCGGCGGACCGGGACTCCCATGATCACGGCCGCGTCCCCGTCGTGCGAGGCGGCCCGGATGGCGCGCCCGTAGGCGGTGCGCCGCAGGAACGTGTCGTATCCGGCCATCACGGTGAGCGCGACGCCGATGGTGAGCAGCTGCTGCCAGCCGAGCCGCGCCCCGAGGACCTCCACGTGGCCGGGGGCCAGCGCCTTCGGCCGCAGGGAGTCGACGTCGAAGTAGCGGAGCGTGAACAGCGCCTGGAAGATCATCGCCGCGGCGAGGGTCGCGATGATCCAGGCGTACCGGGAGCCGGACAGCCGCACCGGCAGCATGATCATTCGTTCGCTGAGCAGGCCCATCCCCACGCCGAGGAGGAGGGTGACCAGCAGCGCCGCCGGCCACCCCCACTGCCACAGTGCCACCACCTGGTAGCTGATGGCCGCGCCGAGCACGATCGGCTCGCCCTGGGCGAAGTTCATCACCCGGGTCGGCTGGAAGACGATCGCCAGCGCGAGCGCGACCAGCGCGTACACCGATCCGGCGAACAGCCCGTCAATCCAGACCTGAGCGCTCACGACGGCATGAGCTCCGTGGTGTACCAGCCCTCGCCGTCCTTGTGCCACTGGTAGAGGTGCACCTGCTGGTAGAACTCGTGGCTGTCACCGGGCTTGATCGCGTTGCCGGACGGGGTCTTGTCCGCCGGGACGTCGAGCGCCTCGATGGCGGCCGCCACCTTGTCCGGGTCGGTGCCGCCGGCGGCCTTCACGGCCTGCTCGAAGGCGAAGACGCAGTCGGCGGCGATGGCCGTGCCCTTGGGCGACTCCGCCCCCGACTTGGGGCCGGTGTTCTTGCCGTACTTCTTCTCGATCGCCTCGGTGTGCTTGCGGTACCCGGGCTTCCACTCCGACCGGGGCTTGCGCATCGGGTACTCGTAGAGCGCGGCGGGGAACACCGCGCCGTCGGCGGCTTCACCGGCGGCCTCGATGAACGAGATGTTCTGCATGCCCGACCCGGCGCCGACGATCTCGCCCTTGAAGCCGACCTGGGCGGCCGCGGCCATCGTCTTGGAGCCGCCGACGCTGCTGGACACCATGATCGCCCCGGCGTCCTTGAACTCCTCGACGTAGGCTCGGTGGCTCTGGTCGTCGGCCCGGCTGGTCTCCCAGCCGAGGTACTCGATGCCCGCTTCGGGAAGCAGCTTCTTCAGCAGCGCGTCGGTGTTCTTGCCGGTGTCGTCGCCCTCGTAGACCAGGCCGAGCGACTTGACGCCCTCCTGCTTCAGCCAGCTCACGACCTTCTCGCCGTCGAGCTGGAAGGGGTCCTGCGACCGGAAGCCGTACTTGAGGTCGGCGAAGCTGCCGGTGGACACGGCGGGCTGGCAGTTGACCTTCTTGTTCTTCTCGTAGGTGCCCTTCGCCGCGCTGTAGAACGCGGTCAGCGACGGGCCGACGACCAGCTTGACCGTGTCGTCGCCGGCCATCTCGTTGGCGGCCTGGACCGCCTTGCCCGGGTCGAGGCCGGAGTCGCGGGTCACGAGCTTCAGCTTGGACCCGTCCAGCCCGCCGGCGGCGTTGATCCGCTCGATCTCCACGTTCAGGGAGTTCTGCTGGGAGATGCCCAGAACCGCGAACGGGCCGCTCATCGGGGAGATGAGGGCGATCTGGATATCCGGCTTGTCGCCGGCCGCCTTGCCCGAGCATCCGGTCGCGGCCACGGCGAGCCCCGCGAGCCCCGCGGCGACCGTGACAACTGATCTGCGCATGTGCACCTCCGCCAGGATGTTCCCCGTGTCGGAACACGGTTCCGTAACGATGGGACGCTATAGAGGAGAAACTTCCCATGTCAATAGGTCTGATGTATTGATAAAAGATTGTTCGAGAGCCTGACGAGCCGCCGGGCGCACCACCCGAACATTGCGCCTTCCTCGGCAGACGCACCGCGGTATCCGTCGGGAGCTCATCGGTCTGACCCGGACATATAGCCCATCAGAGCGGAAAGCCGTTCAGTGACCGCCAGCAGCGCGTCGACGCACTCCTCGGCCTCGCCGCGGAAGCGCTCCACCGGCCCGCAGACGCTCACCACCGCCGCCGGGACGCCGTGATGGTCGAAGACCGGAGCGGCGACCGAGGCCGCGCCGGACTGGCGCTCGGCGAACGAGCGGGCGTACCCGCGCCGCCGGATGGCGGCCAGCTCCAGCCGGAGCGAGCCGGGATCCACGACCGTCCGGTCGGTGAGCCGGCTGAGATGGTCCACGCGGAGGTAGTCATCGATCTCCGCGTCCGGCAGGAACGCCAGGAACGCCTTCGACGAGGCGCCCGCGTGCAGCGGGAACGGCACGCCGAGCGACACCGACATGATCACCTCCCGGTCCGGGGTCACCTGGTCGACATAGACGCGGTGCGTGCCGACCCGGGCCGACAGCGTCGCCGTCTCCCGGGTCGAGCGGGACAGGGCGCCGAGTTCCGGGGCCGACAGGCGGCGCACGTCGATGTGGTCCAGATAGGCCAGCCCGAGCCGCATCGCCGTCAACCCGAGCGCGTACCTGCGGGTCTCCTCGTCCACCTGGACGAGCCGGCGGCTGCGCAGCGACGTGAGGATCCGGTGCACCGCCGGCTTGGAGAGCCCGAGCGCGTCGGCGATCTCGGTGACGCCGAGCGTCCGGGCGGGGGCCTCGGTGAACAGCACCAGCACGTCCGCCGCCCGTTCCACCGTCGAGGCCGACTGCCCGGGCCGTTCGGCGGCACCGAGGTCGGGGGGCCTGGCGGGCATCGCCCGGCTCAGTCCCGGCGCAGGCCGATGGGCACCGGCGGGTCGGTCACGATCCTCGTGTCCAGGAACTCCCACCAGTCGTCCTGGGTGACGCGCTCGCCCTCCCATTCGGCGTCGGACTTCAGCCCGCTGAGCGCCGCCCGGTAGGCGCCCCATCCCGCCTCGTCCTCGAAGGCCGCCCAGCTCTCGATCGTGTAGACGTCGCCGATCACGCTGTAGTACCAGCGGACCTCCTTGACCATGGGGAGGTCGCGGTAGAACCAGCGTTCACGGTCTTCCAGCCAGGCCCAGAACTCCTTCTGGTTGCGGCGGGACCGCTCGCTGAGCTTCATCCGGTAGACGAGGTAGATCATGCAGCGCCCTCCACTCGTTCCGCTGTGCGCAACGTCGTCACTACGCGACGTTCGCGGAGACATCTTGTAACAGCTTTCCGATAAATGGAATACCTGAGATCGGACGAAGCGGAACGATCCTGACGGACCACACCTCTGATCACCGGGTCTGTCGAGCGTCCGGCCCTCCCCGCCTCTCCCGTCCGGCGAGGGTGTTCCTTTCCACGGAACATCGTTTCAGCTAGCATGCGGCGGGGTCACCCGGCCGCCGATCCCTTGGAGAGCGCCCATGCTCAGCAGCCCCCGGTACGCCGTCCTCGGATGCCACGACCTCCCCGCCGCCGCCGCGTTCCTGTCCGTCCTCGGCTACACCGAACGGCGCCGCGGCACCCTGGAACCGGACGCCGCCGCGGCCCTGTACGGAGGAACCGGCCCGGCCGAAGAAGCGCTCTACCTGCCCGAAGGCGCCGACTCCGGAGGACTGCTCCTGGTCTCCGCGCCCGAGGGCGGCTCCGCCGTCGTCTCCGGCGGCTACGCCGTCGACATCTACACCCGCGACATCGAGGCCGGCGTCGCCGGCCTGGTCGCGGCCGGCGGCGTCCCGTCCCCGATCGCCCGCTGGGAACTCGGCGGCAGGCCGTTCGCCGAGTGCGGCATCGTCGGGCCCGGCGGCTTCCGGGTCGTCCTCGTCGAGGGCGCCTCCCGCAGGGCGAGCCTCCTGGACGGCGACGAAGGGCGGCGGCACTCGGAACTTCAGGCCGCCGTCCACCTCACCTACGACTGCGACACCGCCTTCTGGACGAGGCTCGGCCTGGAACAGCTCTACTCGCAGCGGCTGGTGAACCCGGCGGTGGCCGCATTGATCGGCATCGACGACCCGGACGCCGAGATCGTCCTGGACCTGTTCTGGGACGGGCGCGGCGCCCGCGTCGAGCTGATCAGCTTCCCCGGCCTCGACCTGCCCCGGGGCGACGAGGCGTTCACGTCCGGCATGCGCGCGGGCGTGTTCCCCGTCCCCGACCTGGACGCCGCCCACACCCTTCTCACCGACGCCGGCGCCCACACCGGTTCCATCACCGAAAGCGACCTGCGCGGCGGCCGGGCCTTCACCGCCACCTCCCCGGACGGCGTCCAGCTGGAGTTCTGGACGACCCGCTGAGCCGAAGGCCCGTCAGCCGGGTCAGCGGGGTTCGTAGAGGGTCACGGAGATGCCGTTGGGGGTGGTGGCGGACGCGGCGGTGGCCCTGCCGTGCAGCGGGTCGTCGGTCCGCACCGGGGCGCCGGCGACCTGGCCGCCCGTCCGGCGGACGGTCTCCAGCGCCGCGCCGAGGTCACGGGTGCGCACCGTCCAGCCGCTGTGCCCGAGCGAGCGGCCGGGACGCTGGCCGGGACGGCGGTCGACGCGGTGCTCGCCCTCCGCGGAGGTGACCTCGATCCGCGCCGTCTTCTCCCCGGCGAGGAACGCCAGCCGCATGCGGGTGCCCGGGGGCAGGCCGGCGACGGTGTCGAAGCCCGGCGAGGAGAACGTCACGTCGTACCAGACGGACATGCCGAGGCCGTCCGGCCCCCAGAACGCGACTTCTGCGTCCGCGTCCGGGACGTGGCAGACCACGGAGGTCAGCTCGGTGTAGAGGCGCCCGGGGTCGGCCTCCCAGGCGGCGGTGCCGCGGACGGCGGCGGGCTGGACGAACACGACGGCGGTGCCGTCGGGCGCGGGGCAGACGCCCTGGGTGACCATGACCTCGTGCTCACCCACGGCCACGCCGTAGGTCGCGGGCGGCGTCGACCAGTCGATGCCCGCCTCGGCGAACCGCGCGTGCGCGGTCTGGATGTCCTTGGCGTACATGTCGATGCCGATCAGGCCGTCGTCCAGATTGTGGGGCTGGGCCGCCGGGGCGAGCGGCTCGGGGACCTTGACGAGGTGGACCCGGCCCGTGTCCGCGCCGGCCGCCGCCAGGGCCACGACGTCGAGGTCGGCCTGTCCGGTGCCCCAGAGCGCGTCCGCGACCGCGGCCGGGACGACGCCCTGCGCGGCGACCTCGTAGCCGAGCCGCTCGCCGAAGAAGTCGAGGTGGGGGCCGAGGTCGCGGGCGCCGATGATCGCGGCGGTGATGCCCTCCACCAGCGGGTCCGGGCCATGTTCGCTCATGCGTGTTCCTTTTGGTGGAATGCTGTTCCGATATCGTGATCGTTGACGCTAGGCTCGCGCACGGCGGCCTGTCAATGTCCGTCCCCCCTCACCGACCAGGAGGAATCCATGCGCGCCGGAGTCCCGGGCATGCCCATCAACCGCAAGCATCTCGGCGAGTGGCGCGGGGAGTACGTCCACGTCGACGCCGAGGGCACGATCATCGACCGGCATGCCTCGCACCTGCGCTGCTGGGTGCCCGATGACGGCTCGTACGACATCTTCCAGGTCAACACCTACACCTGGCCGGACGGACGGGTGCAGGCCCTGGAGTTCGGCGGCCGGATGCGGGGCGATGTGTGCCACTTCGACAACGAGCGGATCATCGGCGAGATGAGCCAGGTGGACGAGCAGTCGATCGTCCTCACGTGGTCGTACAAGGACGACCCCGACAACTACCTGTACGAACTGATCCAGCTGTCGCGCGACGGGCTGCACAAGTGCCGCACCTGGCACTGGATGGACGGCGACCGCCTCTACAAGAGGACGATCATCAGCGAGTCCAAGGTCGTCTGACCGGCCCGCATCCGCCGGACGCGCCGGCCGGCGCCCGGAGCCGCGCGCTCGCGGGCGCCGGCCTCCACCACAATGCAGGACGGCGTCTCGAAATTTGGCGTGCCCCCTTCCTGTGGAGGGGCGCCTGGCTCTACTATTCCGACCACGACAACGCCGTTCCAGTTTCGACCACTGGTCGCGGCGACCCCCCCGAACACAGAGGACAGTGGATGCTGCGGTATCTCGGACGACGGATCGCCGGGCTCGCCGTCGTCCTGTTCGTCGTCCTCACCATGGTCTTCTTCATGCTGCGGGCCGCACCCGGCTCCCCCGCCGACGCCTACCTCGGCATGAACCCCACGCCCGAGAAGCGCGCCGCGGTCGAGGAGCGGTTCGGGCTCGACGAGCCGATCTGGACGCAGTACGCCACGTTCGTCGGCAACCTGCTGCGCGGCGACCTCGGCGATTCGCTGTTCAGCGACCGCCCGGTCACCGAGATCATCGGCGAGCGGCTTCCCGTCACCCTCGAACTCGGCCTGCTGGCACTGCTCTTCTGGGTCGTCGTCGGTCTGGCCGCCGGAACCCTGGCCGCGCGGAGACGCGACTCGTTCACCGACGGCGCCGTCCGCGTCGTCAGCGTCATCGCCCTGTCGATCCCGAGCTTCTGGCTGGGCCTGGTCCTGGTCGTGGTGTTCGGGCTCTACATCGAGGGAGTGCTGCCGTCCAGCGGCTGGGTCGGGTTCGGCGCCGACCCGGTGCAGAACCTGCGCTCCGTCGTGCTCCCCGGGATCGCGCTCGGCCTCGCCGCCGGCGCCGTCATCGCCCGCACGCTGCGCGGTTCGCTCATCGAGACGCAACGCACCGACTACGTCTCGTTCGCACGCGCGATGGGCATGTCCGAACGCGGCATCATGCGCCGGATCGCACTGCGCAACGCGATCATCCCGACCGCCACCGTGATCGGGCTGATGGTCGGGCTGTTCATCAGCGGGACGGTCCTGGTGGAGAACATCTTCAACATCCCCGGCATCGGGCAGACCATCGTCGGCGCCTTCCGGCAGCACGACTATCCGCTCGCGATCGGCTGCACCCTCGTCACCGCGGCCGTGTTCCTGGTCGCCAACCTGGCCGTCGACTTCCTCTACTTCGCGCTCGACCCGCGGATCCGCGCCGGATTCCTGAACGGAACGGACTGATGGACGCGACCACGACCCTCCCGGCGCCCCCGCGGGCGTCCGCGCGCCGCCGCGCCCTGCCCCGGATGTCGGCCCTGACCTGGACCGGGATCGCGCTGCTCACGCTGTTCCTGCTGCTGGCGCTGTTCGGGCCGGTGATCGCCGGGGACCCGAACGCACGGGCCGGCGAGCAGCTCGCCGGCCCCGGCCTCCGGCACGTGTTCGGCACCGACCACCTGGCGCGCGACCTGTTCGCGCGGACGGCGTCCGGTGCCCGCGTGTCGCTGCTGGTCGCGCTGGCGGCGGTCGCGTTCGGCCTGCTCGTCGCGGTGCCCGCGGGGCTCGTCGCCGGCTACTTCGGCGGGCGCTGGCCGGACGACCTGATCATGCGGGTGCTGGAGGCGTTCCAGGCGCTGCCGCTGTTCGTCTTCGCGCTGTTCGTCATCGGCGTCACCGGCACCGGCGACTCGGACATCGGCCCGATCACGGTGCCGACGACCGCCAAGGTGGTGCTGCTGCTGGGCGTCGGCTTCGTCCCGTACTTCGCCCGCGTCACCCGGTCGGCGACGCTCGTGGAGGCACAGGAGGACTACGTCGACGCGCTGCGCGTCCTCGGCGTGCCGCGGCGGCGGATCATCGGCGCCGAACTGCTGGTGAACGTGCTGCCCCCGGTACTGGTCCAGGCGTTCCTCTGGCTCGGCATAGCGATCTTCGCCGAGAGCGCGCTCAGCTTCCTCGGCCTCGGCATCCAGGCGCCGCAGCCCAGCCTCGGCAACATCCTCGGCGACGCGACCCGCTACCTGTTGCTCGGCGCCTGGTGGTACTCGATCATCCCCGGCCTGGTCATCCTCGTCGCCACGGTCGGCTTCAACCTCGTCGGCGACGGCCTCGGCGACGCCCTCGACGCCGACGGCCGCGGCTGACCACCGTCCCCGCGCGCCACCCCCCATCTCCGTCTCCCCGCACCACGCCCATCACCGTCCCCGCGCATCACCCCCATCCCTTCCTCTGAGGAGCAGGACATGTCCGACGCGAACAAGAACGTTCCAAACGGCCCGGTGCTGAGCCGCCGGCGCTTCCTCGTCGCCACCGGGGTCCTCACCGCCGGCGCGGCCGGTCTCGCCGCATGCGGTGGAGAGGACGGCTCCGGCGGCGGAGCCGTCGAGAAGACCGGCACGCTCGCGTTCGGCGTGACCTCCATCTCCGACTACCTCAACCCGCTCAGCACCACCTCCAGCCGGGTCCACTGGATGACGGAGTCCGTCGTGGAGTCGCTCTACACCTACGACGCCGCGCTGAAGTCGGTGCCGCTGCTGGCCGACGGCGAGCCGGAGATCTCCGGCGACGGGCTGACCTGGACGATCAAGCTGAAGCGCGGCGTCACCTTCCACAACGGCGACCCGCTCACCGCCGCCGACGTCGTCGCGACCTTCGACTTCGTCACCGACCCGAAGAGCACCAGCGACTGGACCACCTACTTCGTCGGCTACGTCAAGAAGGCCACCGCGACCGACGACCACACCGTCACGATCAAGCTGACCACCCCGTTCGGGGTGCTGCGCTCGCACCTGACGAACCTGCCGATCGTGCACCGCGAGTTCGTCAAGAAGACCGGCACCACCATGGGGACGGGCCCGTTCTCGGTGGGCGACATCGCCCAGGGCCGGCAGGTGTCCCTGAAGCGCTTCGACGGCTACCACGGCACGAAGCCCACCCTCACCGGCATCACGTTCAAGGCGGTGCCCGACCCGGCGACCCGGATGGTCAACCTGCGCGAGGACAAGATCCAGATCATGACGGACGTCCCGCCGGAGAGCATCAAGCTGCTGGAGAAGTCCAGCGACATCCGCGTCCACGAGGTCGCCGCCCCCAAGGACCTCGTCACCTACTTCGTCGCGAACAAGAAGCCGTTCGACGACGTGAAGGTCAGGCAGGCGCTCGCCCACGCGATGGACCGCAAGGGCGTCCGCGACCTCGTCTACGGCGGCTCCGCCGACATCGCCCAGGGCGCGATCGGCCCGGTCGCCGAGGGACACGACCCGTCCCTGAAGCTGTACGGCGAGACCCCCGACATCGCCAAGGCCAAGGCGCTGCTCGCCGAGGCGGGCCTGTCGAGCCTCGACTTCACCCTGATGGTCACCAGCGACCCGGTGCTGAAGAACGTCGGGCAGGTGCTGGCGCAGGGCTGGAAGAAGGCCGGGATCAACTGCACCCTGGAGACGCTCGACATCAGCCCCTGGGTGAAGAAGTGGGCGACCGGCGACTACCAGATGGCGATGACGGGATTCGACGGCGGATTCGGCGGCGGGAAGACCGCCTTCACGCTGCTCGGCGCGCTCAGCTCGCAAAACCCGCTGAACTTCGGCTACAAGAACCCCGAGGTCGACGAGCTGCTCGCCAAGGCGTGGGCGACCACCGACGCCGCCGAGCGCGCCGCGATCTGCAAGCGGATCAACGGCCTGGTCGCGAAGGACGCCATCGCGATCCCGCCCGTCTACCCGAAGCTCATCGTCGCGCAGCGCACCGAGATCTCCGTGCTGGACGAGAAGCAGATGAGCGTCAGCCGGATCGACGTGGCCCCGGTGCGAGCGGCCTGATGCGCCGCTCTCCCGGACGTTCCGCCACCGCGGCGGACGCCGTGCCCGCCGCCGGTTCCGGCGGCGGGGCGGCGGGCCGCCCGGACGGCGGCCCGCTGCTGTCCGTGGCGGACCTGTCCGTCTCGTTCCGGACCAGGACGGGCGACACCCGCGCCGTGCGGGACGTCTCCTTCGACCTGGCGCCGGGCGAGATCCTCGGCCTCGTCGGCGAGTCCGGGTCGGGCAAGAGCACCGTCCTGACCTCCCTCATGCGGATGCTGCCGGGCAACGCCGCCGTGTCCGCCGGGCACGTCCGCTTCGACGGCGCCGACCTGCTCGCGCTGCGGGAGGAACGGATGCGGCGGCTGCGCGGCGACCGGATCGGCCTGATCCCGCAGCGCCCGATGACGTCGCTGTCGCCGACCACGCCGATCGGCCGCCAGCTCCGCTGGCACCTCGCCCGGCGCGACGATGACCGGCGGCCCGGCGGCGATCGGCCCGGCGGCGACCGTTCCGGCGTTGATCGGTCCGGTGGTGATGGGCCCGGTGGTGATGGGCCCGGCGGGGACCGGCTCGGGGAGCTGCTGCGCGAGGTCGGTCTCGGCGCCGTCCTCGACCGGCTGGGCGGGTACCCCTACGAGTTCTCCGGCGGGCAGCTCCAGCGGATGCTGATCGCGGTCGCCGCGCTCGGCCGCCGCCCCGAGCTGCTGCTCGCCGACGAGCCCACCACCACGCTCGACGCGACCGTCCAGGCGCAGGTGCTCCGGCTGCTGCTGGAGCTGCGCGACCGCGTCGGCCTGGCGATGATCTTCGTGACCCATGACCTCGGCGTGATCTCGCAGATCAGCGACCGGGTCGGGGTGATGTACGCGGGGCGGCTCGTCGAGACGGCGCCGGTGCGGGAGCTGTTCGCCTCCCCCCGCCACCCCTACACCCGAGCCCTGATCGGCGCGATGCCGGGCCGGCGCGGAAGGGGCGAGCCGCTGCGCACGATCCCCGGCACGGTCGGCGGCGCGAACCTGCTGCCGGGCTGCCCGTTCGCGCCGCGCTGCGACATCGCCGCCGACGTGTGCTCGGCGGAGTATCCGGCGCCCCGTGCCTTCGGCACGGCGACGGTCAGCTGTCACCGAGCGGACGAGGTCCCATGAACGCCATCACCGCGGAGCGTCTCACCAAGCACTACCCGGTCCGGTCGGGCGGGCGGGCGAAGGGCCGCGTCGTGCACGCCGTCGACGACGTCTCGTTCGAGGTGCCGGCCGGGCGGACCCTGGCGGTCGTCGGGGAGTCCGGCTGCGGCAAGTCGACCATCGCGCGGATGCTCGTCCGCCTCGTCCGGCCGACCGCGGGCCGCGTCCTCGTCCACGGCGCGGAGCGCACCGACGCCCGCGCGATCCAGCTGGTGTCGCAGAATCCCTGGTCGGCGCTCAACCGCCGCAAGAGCATCAGGCATGCCCTGGAGCAGCCGCTCGCCGTGCACGGCCTGGCCCCGGACCGGGCCGCCCGCGCCGCGCGGGCCGAGGAGCTGCTCGGCCTGGTCGGGCTGTCACCCGACTACCTCACCCGCCGGCCGGGCGGGGTGAGCGGCGGTGAACTGCAGCGGGTCACGGTCGCGCGCGCCCTCGCCGTGGAGCCCGAGGCGCTGGTGCTGGACGAGCCGACCGCCAGCCTGGACGTCAGCGTGAAGGCGCTGATGGTGAACCTGCTGCTCGACCTGCAGCGGCGGCTCGGGCTGAGCTACGTGCTGATCACCCACGAGATCGAGATCGCGCGCCACATGGCCGACCGCGTCGCCGTCATGTACCTCGGCCGGCTGGTGGAGTACGGCGACGCCGAGCAGGTCTTCGGTGATCCCCGGCACCCGTACACGCGGTCGCTGCTGGCCGCCGTCCCCGGTCTCGCCGATTCCGGGCCCGGCGCCGCGGAGCCGGTGCTGCTGGGCGATGTCCCCTCGGCGGTCGACATCCCGTCCGGGTGCCGCTTCCACACCCGCTGCCCGCTGGCCGTCGACGCATGCCGGCGCACCGAACCCGTACTGGAGGACGCCGGGGACGGCCGTCAGGCGGCCTGCCTGCGGCTCACCGAAACCGCGTCCGCCACCTCACCGCCCGTCGACAAGGAGAAGAAATGACCGAGCCCACGCCGGACGGGTCCATCACGCAGCGGGCCGACGGGGGATACGCCACCGCCGGCCTGGTCAAGGACACCTGGACGCTCGGGGTCGTGCAGTCGCGGGTGCACCCCGCCGCCGATGACGCGGAGCAGGAGGCCAACCTCGCGCACATGCTGCGCCTGATCGACAACGCGTACCGCACCGGGTTCGGGCCGCCCCCCGACCTGCTGTTCTTCCACGAGTTCCCGATCAGCGGCTGGGACCGGTGGACGAAGGCGGAGGCGGAGCGGCGCTGCATCGAGATCCCCGGTCCGGAGACCGAGCGGATCGCCGCGAAGGCGCGCGAGCACAACGTCCACATCGCGTTCGGCGCCTACGTCCGCGACCCCGACTGGCCGGGCCACGTCCTCAGCGTCACCACGCTGATGGGCCCGGACGGCGAGATCATCGCCAAGCACTGGAAGGCGCGCAACGTCAAGGGCGTCTTCCGCGGCTTCGAGCTGTTCACCACGACGACCTACGACGTGCTGGACCGGTACGTCGAGATGTACGGCCCGGACGCGGTGCTCCCGATCGCGCGGACGGGGCTCGGCAACATCTCGATGTCGTCCACGCAGCTGGAACCGGAACTGTTCCGGGCACTGGCGATCAAGGGCGCGGAGGTGTTCCTGCGCACCGCGAGCGGCAGCTTCTCCGACGTGGACATCCGCGCGTCCGCCATGCACAACCGGGTGTACTGCGCGATCGTCAACAACTCGGTGCTGTCGCGGGATTCGGGCTTCTTCGAGGACACCGGTGCGGGCGGCTCGGCGATCTACGGACCCGACGGGCAGCCGCTGGCCACCGCCGACAGCAAGTTCGAGAAGCTGATCCTCGCGCAGATCCCGATCGCGTCGTTCCGCGCGACGCACCGCCAGCCGGACATCCACTGGGACCTGTACCGGCCCGTCTTCGACGGGTACCGGAGCCGCTACGAGCCGAACCTCTACACCGCGTACCAGCCGGCCGACCTGGAGGACGCGGGCCGCTACCTGACCGGCCGCTCCCGCTGGAGCTGACCGGTTCCGGCCTCGCCGCGCCCCGGCCCGCCACGGCCGGGGCCGCGGGCCGGGGCGGGGGCGTCAGGCCTGGGTGCCGAGGGGACGGGCGCCGTCCGGCCACCAGTCGCCGGCGCCGTACGGGTCGGCGAGGGGCTGGGAGCCGTGTTCGTGGACGATGCGCCAGCGGTCGCGCTCGTGCCGGAGCAGCCAGGTCATCCGCATGCGGAGCCGGCCCTCGCGGCCGTCGCCGTAGACGTCGAAGTCGATGACGCCGGTGACCTGGCCGAGGGTGTCGTTCTCGAACAGATGCGGCCCTTCGACCCAGCGGTAGGCGTCTATTCTGATCGGGGCCTCGAAGTAGGCGCGCCAGCCCTCCTCGATCCGGTCGCCGCCGCGCGTCGTCCAGCGGGGTCCTTCGGGAAAGACGTAGGCGTCGGGTTCGCCGGAGAACGCGTCGAGGACGGCGTCGAGGTCACGGTCGACGACCGCCTGGAGCATGCCCTCCGCTGCGCTGAGCGGTGTCTTCATCGATGTTCCTCCCTGTTCGGACGACGAGAACCTGTTTCATCGGCGGGACTGTAGGGTTCATGAGGATGGTTCGCTTGGCGAAACAGCTTTACACTGTCCGAAACACTGAACCGGACGGATCCAGCACTGACGTCCGTCCTGCGCAACGACCAGGGATCGGGAAGGGACCATCTCCATGAGCAGCACCGCTCAGCCGGGCGAGCGTCCCCCGCGCACCGGGGAGCGCGGGCCCGCCGGCCAGACGATCGCCACCGTGGAACGGGCGGCCGACGTCCTGATGCACTTCGCCGAACAGCGGTCGGCGACCCTCGGCGTCACCGAGGTGGCCACCGCGCTCGGGCTGTCGAAGGCGGCGGTGCACCGCATCCTCACCTCGCTGCGCGGGCACGGCCTGATCGAGCTGGACCAGGCGACGCGGCGCTACTCGCTCGGCATCGGCGCGATGAAGCTCGGCATGGCCTACCTGGAGCGGATCGACGTGCGGACGATCGCGCGCCCGGAACTCGTCGCACTGTCCGAACGCACCGGTGAGACCGCCACGCTGTCGATCAGGTCCGGCTGGACGCGCTCCTACATCGACCAGGTGATCCCGCGCCGCGAGCTGATCATGTCGGTGACGCTCGGCGTCCCCTACCCGCTGCACGCGGGCGCGTCGTCCAAGACGTTCCTGGCGTTCCTGTCCGACGGCGAGATCGACAACTACCTGGCGCAGCCCGCGCTGGCGCAGCTCACCTCGGCGACCCTCGTCACCGGTTCCCGGCTGCGGCGCGAGATCGAGGAGATCCGCGCCCGCGGCTACGCCCGCTCGAACGCCGAGCGGCAGGCGGGCGCGGCGTCGGTCGCCGCCCCGATCCTCGACCAGAACGACCGGCCGATCGCCGTCATCAGCGTCTGCGGCCCGATCGGGCGGTTCGCCGAGGAGGCGGACGCGTGCGCGGCGTCGCTGCTGCAGACGGTGCGCCGGCTTTCCGAACGCTTCGGCCACCGTCCCGCCTGACGCCCCGCCGTCCCGCTCCGCCGGACGCATCAGTAGGCCGTCGTGCCGGGCTTGACCACGCCCAGGAGCGCGGCCAGCACGACCAGTGCCCAGATGGCCAGGACATAGGGGATGCATCCCTGGACGGCACCGCGGATGTCACGCTCGACTTCCGGGTCGCTGCCCTTGGCGAGCAGCTTCCCCCAGGCGGCACCGAACGGTCTGAGTTTTACGCGGATCATCAGTCCGCCGGCGATGCACAGGGCGTAGGCGGCGACCTTGCCGGCGAGCCACTTGGGGTTGGACGTGACGCCGAACGGCTCGTCCGCCGCGAAGGTGTAGGCGGCGGCGCCGAGGAGTCCGGCGGTGAGGGCGCAGCGCACGGTGAAGTCCGTCCGGTGCACCAGGTCTCCGAACCGCCCGGGCCGGCGCCGGTAGTCGGTGATCACGAGCCACAGCCAGATCAGCGAGAGCAGCCAGACGGCGGCCAGCGGCCAGCCGCCGAAGATGTCGCGGCCCAGGTCGTCGGCGGCCATCAGCGTGATGCCGCTCGGCAGGAACAGCACCAGGCAGATCCGCGGCGCCATGTCGACCACGTGCATGATCTTCACCGCGATGCCGCGGGCCTGCACGGACAGTTCCGGCTTCAGGATGAACCGGCTGGAGTAGAAGACGCCGAGGTCGCCGCCCAGCCAGTAGGCGAACAGGACGATGTGGAGCAGGATCGCCCAGCTGTGCAGGGTCCACCCGTGCGTTCCGATCACACTGTCCTCCGTCTGAGGGTCAATACATCAGACTATTATTGTTACCACCATTTCCGATTCGGCGGAACACCGTTACGGTGGTCGGAACAGCTTCTCCGGGGAGGTTCGGATGGGACGACGGATCGGCGTGCGCGACCCCCGCACCGGGCGCACGGACGAGACCCTCGCCTGCGCGGACGCCGCGGAGGTGAGAGCGGCGGCGGCACGCGCACGCGCCGCGCAGCCGTCGTGGCTCGCCCTCGGCGTGACCGGACGGGTCGCCGCGCTGCGCGCCTTCCGCGACGCGCTCGCCGAACGCGCCGGCCCGATGGTGGCGGCGCTCGTCCGCGACACCGGGCGCCTGCCCGTCTCCCGGCTGGAGGTCGACAGCGTCCTGGCGTCCCTCGACCGCTGGTGCGGCCGGGCGCCGGACCTGCTCGCCGACGCCGGAACCGTCCCGACCTCGATGCCCGGGATCGCCCTGCGGCAGGGTCCGCTGCCGTATCCGCTGGCCGGCGTGATCAGCCCGTGGAACTTCCCGCTGCTGCTCGCGATGATCGACGCGGTCCCCGGGCTGCTCGCCGGATCCGCCGTCATGATCAAGCCGAGCGAGATCACCCCGCGCTTCGCGTCCGTCCTGCGCGACTGCGTCGCCACCGTCCCCCGGCTGGACGGCGTCCTCACCGTCATCGACGGCGACGGCGCGACCGGCGCGGCCGTCGTCGACACCGCCGACCTGATCTGCTTCACCGGCAGCGTCCGGACGGGCCGTGCGGTCGGCGCGGCGGCCGCGGCCCGGTTCATCCCCGCGTTCCTGGAACTCGGCGGCAAGGACCCGGCGATCGTCTGCGAAGACGCCGATCTCGACCGTGCCGCACAGGCCGTCCTGTACGGCGGGACGGTCAACACCGGCCATTCGTGCATGTCGATCGAGCGGGTCTACGTGGCCGAGCCCGTCTTCGCGGAATTCGTGGACCTGCTGGTCGGACGGGCCCGCAAGGTCGGCCTGGCCTACCCGGAGGCCGCCGACGGCGAACTCGGACCGGTGATCTCCGCCGCGCAGGTGGGGATCATCGAGGAGCAGCTCGCGGACGCGGCCGCCCGCGGCGCCTCCGTCCGCTGCGGCGGCGAGATCCGCACCCTGGGCGGCGGCGCCTACCTGGAGCCGACCGTCCTCACCGGCGTCGACCACACGATGAAGGTCATGCGGGAGGAGACGTTCGGCCCGGTGCTGCCGGTCATGCCGTTCGCGGACGCCGACGAGGCGGTGGCGCTCGCGAACGACAGCGAGTACGGCCTGTCCGCGGCGGTGTTCGCGGCCACGACCGAGGCGGCGCTGGCGGTCGGGGAACGGCTGGAGGCGGGCGGCATCAGCGTCAACGACGCCTCCCTGACCGGTTTCGTCCAGGACGGCGAGAAGAACGCCTTCAAGGCGTCGGGGCTCGGCGGGTCGCGGATGGGCGCGGCCTCCATCCGCCGTTTCCAGCGGCAGCGCTCCTTCCTGATCCGCTCCCCCGAGGACAAGGCCCCCTGGTGGTTCGACTAGGCGGCGGCCCGGGGTCAGGCCCGGCCGGAGCGGAGTTCGATCTCGATGCCGGACGGGCCCCGCAGCGTCGTCGCGTCGATCGGGGTTCCGCCCGCTCCGAGCAGCGCGTCCCGGGTCGCGTCCGGGTCGCCGGGGGCGAACACCAGGCGGCGGAGCCCGAGCGGGCGATCGGACAGGTCCTCGGCGTCCACACCGGTGAACGACATGACCTCCAGCCGGGCGGGCGCATGGCCGGGGGAGACCAGGAACGTCAGCCGGAGGGACGCGTCCGCGGGAATGCCGGTCATCCGGTCGAACGGATCTCCCGACATCTCGCCCTCGAACAGGATCTCCAGACCGCCCGCGGTGAAGAACCCGACCGCGGCGTCGTGGTCGGCCGGGACGATCACCGCCGTGTGCAGTTCCCCGTGCGGCCGGCCGGAGTCGTTCTCCAGGGCGGGGCTCGGCCGGTGCCCGGCGGCGGCCTTCGGGATCGTCCACCAGATGCCGTCCGCGCCGAGCGCGACGAACTCGCTGAGCGTCGCGGCGCCGTACGGGTAGGTCACCCGCTCGCGGGACCGGCCGCCGGCGGCGTCGATCGCGGTGGCCGTCCGTTCCAGGTCACGGGAGTAGATGCCGAGGAGCCGCGGCCCGATGTCCCAGATCCTGGGGTCGGGCGAGTGCGGGACGTCCGGCGCGGCGACGAGGCGGAGGAGCCCGGTGGTCCCGGACGGGGCGCCGAGCAGCGCACCGTGCGCGTCCCGGTGCAGGACGTCGAGGCCGAACGCCCGCGTGTGGAAGTCGAGGGAAGCACCGAGGTCGCGGGTGGCGACCACGGCCTCGATGACGGCTCCGAGCGGCATGGGAGGACCTCCGTTTCGGCTGCTCTTACTTGCGCCCGATCCTTACGGCGAGCATCATGCAGCATAGTGGAACATCGTTCCTAAAGACGGAACAAGTGAGGGAGCTAGCGTGACGACGGCCAGGAACTACGACCTCGTCATCGTCGGGGCGGGCACCGGGGGCATCCCGTGCGCCGCCGAGGCCGCGGCGCGCGGCGCCCGCGTCCTGCTGGTCGAGAAGGACTCGCGGATCGGCGGCACCCTGCACAGCTCCGGCGGGCACATGTCCGCCGGCGGCACCCGCCGGCAGCGCGAGCACGGCATCGACGACTCCGTCGAGGCGCACCTCGCCGACATCGAGCGGATCAGCGGCGGCACCGCCCGCGCCGACCTCGTCGAACTCGCCGCCCGCCACGCGCCCGAGACCATCGACTGGCTCGACGACCTCGGCTTCGAGTTCGCGCCCGAGTCGCCCCGGCTGGTGTACGGCCACGAGCCGTACGGCGTCCCGCGCACCTACTACGGCAAGGACGGCGGCCTGTCGATCCTCGCCGTCCTGAAACGCCTGCTGGACGAGCAGGTCACCGCCGGGCGGGCCGACCTCTGGCTCGGCAGCACCGCGATCGGCCTCACCGAAGGGACCGGCCGCGCGCCGGCCGTCACCGTCCTGCGCCGCGGAGTCGACGAGGTCGAGGTGACGGCCCCCGCGGTCGTCCTCGCCACCGGCGGATTCGGCTCCGACGAGGAGCTGTTCAAAGAGGTCGAGGGCTTCCCCCTGGTCAGCGCCGCCCATCCGACGTCCACCGGCGACGGCCTCGTCATCGCCCGCGACGCCGGCGCCGCGATCGCCGGACGCGGGCAGTACCTGCCGACCTTCGGCGGCCTCCCGCACCCCACCACCCCCGGCAAGGCGTACTACGAGGACCGCCCGCTGCTGGTCGCCAACGAACGGCTCCCCTGGGAGATCTACGTCGACCGCGCCGGACGCCGGTTCGTCGCCGAGGACGAACCCAGCATCGATCTCAAGGAACGCGCCCTCGCCGCCGCCACCGACGGGACGTTCTGGACCGTCTTCGACGACCGGGCACGGCTCGCCTCCGTCCCGATGGTCGCCGGCTGGAGCCCCGACGACGTCCTGGCCAAGGCCGGCGTCCGCCTCGGCGTCCACAAGGCGGACTCGCTCACGGAACTCGCCGCACTCGCCGGCATCTCACCGGACGGCCTGACCGCCACCGTCGAGCGCTACAACACCGCGGTCGCCGCAGGCCGCGACGCCGAGTTCGGCCGCACCCACCTGCCCGCCCCCATCGCCGAGGGCCCGTTCTTCGCCATGGAGAACCACGGCATCACCCTGATCACCTTCTCCGGCCTGGACGTCGACGAACACCTGCGCGTCCGCCGCACCGACGGCACGCCCATGCAGGGCGTGTACGCACTCGGCGAACTGATCGGCGCCGCCGCCACCTGCGGCAACAGCTTCTGCGGCGGGATGCTCGTCACCCCCGCCCTCACTTTCGGCCGCCTCCTCGCCCACCGCCTCACCCAAGGGGCCGTCCGGACGTGACCGGCCCGAGGAGGCGAGGCGGCCGTCCCGGCCGGTGATTCTGCCGATGCGGACACCGCAGGCCGCGGAGATCATGAATCGACTCCGTCACCTGCGGCCCGTGGAGGAATGAAGTGAGGTACTCGCCAGTCACCCGGCTCCTGGTCGCGGCGCTGGTCGTCGTCGGGCTCACCGCCGCGCCGGGGACCGCCCAGGCACAGGGCGGCCCCGCCGTGGAGGGGCCGATACCGGGTGCGCCGCCCGGCGACCCGTCGTCCCCGGACGTCGAGGACACCTATCCGTGGATGGCCACGAACGTCGACCTGGCCTCGCACGGGTACGTCGAACAGGAATTCTTCGTCTCCGGCGAGGCCGATGCCTACAGCGCCACGGGGGAGCGGCTCGCCGCCGACGTCCCGTACAAGACGCGTGTCATCGTGCGGCGGCCGGCCAGGGCCCATCGGTTCAGCGGCACGGTGATCGCCGAATGGCAGAACGTCACGGCCGGACACGACCTGGACGCCCTGTGGAGCAGCGAACAGATCATCCGGGACGGGCACGTCTGGGCGGGCATCTCCGCGCAGCGGGTCGGTGTGCAACACCTCACCGAGTGGAGCCCGGCCCGCTACGGCGATCTCGACGTCACCGGCGGTGGGCGGTTCACCGCCGACGAGCTGTCGTACGACATCTTCGCGCAGGTGGCGAAGACCCTGCGTGAACGCGGAGCCTCGGCGCCGCTTGGCGGGCTGAGAGCGGACACGCTGCTGGGTGTGGGCGCCTCACAGTCGGCGTTCCGGATGACCACCTACTACGACGCGGTCCTTCCCCAGACCGAGAAGGTCTTCGACGGGTACGGGTTCATCGTCGGCACCGCCCCGAGCCGGCGCGGCCCCGAACCGGTGTTCCAGGTCCTCTCTGAGACCGACGTCCGCTCGTCCAACCGGCCGCCGGACACGGACGCGTTCCGCCGGTGGGAGGTGGCGGGGGCCGCGCACTCCGGCTGGCACGGGCAGGAGTACCGGCGGCCGATCCTGACCCGCGACCTCGGTTCCGCCCCCACCTACCAGTGCGACCGGCCCGCGTTCAGCCGCGTCCCGCTGCACCATGTGATCGCTTCGGCGTACGCCCATCTGGTGCGGTGGACCAAGTGGGACGTGCCGCCGCCGTCCGCGCCGCCGCTCCAGCTCAACCCGGACGGCAGCAAGGTTCGCGACTCGCTGGGGCTGGCCAAGGGCGGGATCCGCCTCTCCCAGGTGGAGGCTCCCACGGCGCTCAACACCGGGGAGAACTCCGGCGAGACGTTCTGCTTCCTGTTCGGCACCCACGTGCCCTTCGACGAGGCGCAGCTCGGTTCGCTCTACGCGTCCCACGGCCGCTATGTCGCGGCCGTCACGAAGGCGGACGTCCACAACGTGCGGGACGGCTACCTGCTGCCGGCGGACGCCCGGCAGAACCGCATCGACGCGATCCACTCGGACGTGGGCAAGGAGTCAACTACTCGGCCCTGAAGGACCGAGCTTGTCTGTTCGGTCCTTGTGGGCTCTGTTTACGCTCTCGACTGCCCGCTACGGCCGGACGGTCAC